>JAIYCN010000236.1 GCA_027487995.1 Rubrivivax sp.
CCACCCCGCGCGCCGACGCCACCCCACATGCGGCCGAGCTGCCTCCGGCGTGGCTGCGCTGGAGTTGGCCTTCATGTTGCCGATCTTCCTGGCCTTGTGCACCACTGTCTGGGACATGGGGCGTGCCGTGCAGCACATGGAGCGGCTGCACCATGGCGTGCGAGCGGCCGTGCGCCACCTGGCCACGGGCAACGCTGCCGATGCCACCCGCCAGGATGAAGCACGGCGCCTGGCTGTCTACGGCCGGCTGGACGGGGGCACCACCGCCATCGTGCCCGGGCTGCAACCGTCGATGGTGACCATCCTGGAGCCACAGTCCACACCCGGCGTGCGCTTGGTGTCGACCGCCGCGGGGCCAGTGTCCCTGGTCACGGTGCAGATCAGCGGCGTGCGCTTTGAGCCCTTGCTGCTGCCAGCCATCGCAGGCTTCACGTTCAGGCCCATCAGCCTGACCATGGCCTACCGCTTTGGTTGAGGCACCATGAATTTATTCATCTGCATAAACAGATGCCGCAACCACTTGAGGCGTCCAACAAACGAACGCGGCACCACGGCCACCTGCAAACGCATCCGCGTGAACCTCAGTGACGCGGAACTGAAAGGGCTGCTGCCCTGGTGGGGCAGTCGCCTGCCCCTGCCGGCGGCATTGGTGGAACTGCCGCGGGAAAGCCTGAGCAGTCAACTCGATGGAAGGAACAACCCCTCATGCTGGTGAACGAGATGGACAAGCCGCCCGCGCGCACACTGGGCCTGATGGGCGCCAAAGGAGGCGTGGGCACGACATTGCTGACCACAAGCCTGGCTTGGGCGCTGGCGCAGCGCGGTCTGCAGGTGGTGGTGCTGGACCTGGACCGCAGCCGTGGCCAGGCGGCCCTGCACCTGTGCGAAGACAACGCAGGCCCCACCCTGCGCGAGGCCCTGCAGGTGATCGACCGGCTGGACGACACCCTGCTGGACACCCTGCTCACGCCATGCGGGCCGAACCTGCGGATGCTGCCGGCGCCGCGCCAATGGCTGGCGCCAGCCTTCGAGCCCCCGTGCACCAACGCGCATCTTCAGAAGTTGACGACCACCGCCACGTCACTGGCCGACTGGGTCCTGCTGGACCTGCCCAGCGATGCGCTGACCAACACCGACACCGCCCCGATCGTGGCCGAGCTTGATGAATTGGTGCTGGTGAGCGAGCCCTCCCTGCCTGCCACCTTCAACGCACGCCGCGCCTGGGCCCGCTTGCTGGAGATGCGCCCAGAGCACGACGGCGTAACCCAGCACCACACCCGATTCGTCCTGAACAAGGTGCCACCCGATCCGCCTTTGAGCAGCGAACAGATTCGGCGCACGGTGGGTTTGGAAAGCAACGGCCATGCGTGGCGCGAACTGCCGCGCAGCGATGAACTGGTGGCCCAGGCCACTTATCAAGGGCAAGCCGTGGGGGCGCTGGACGCCCGGGCGGCCCTGTCACGGGCCCTTTCGCAATGGGCTGCGCAGTGTGTGGGATCGGTTGATGGGGACTCCAGCGTCACTGAAGGCCCGAGCTGGCGCGAGCGTCTGCAAAGGTGGGCCTCATGAACACCCAGAGCTATCCCCAACTGAGGCGCGACCTCTACCAGCGCGTCATTGACCGTGTCGACCTGGAAGCACTGAAGGCCCTGGAGCCCTCAAGGTTGCGGAGCGAACTGCGACGACTCACGCAACGCCTTTTGGAGGACACGGGCCTGCCATTCAATGCGCAGGAACGGGTTCAGGTGGTGGTCGACATCGAGCATGAAGTGATGGGGCTGGGTCCGCTGGAGCCTTTGTTGCAGGACGATGCGATCAGCGACATCCTGGTCAACGGACCGTCGGAAGTGTGGGTGGAGCGCGGGGGCTGCCTTCAGACCGCTCCGGTGCGCTTCGACGACGAGCCGCACCTGCGCCGCACCATCGACCGCGTCGTGGCCCGCGTCGGACGGCGAGTGGACGATTTCAGCCCCATGGTGGATGCGCGACTGCCCGACGGGTCACGCTTCAACGCCATCATCCCGCCACTGGCGTTGGATGGTTCTGCCGTCTCAATCCGCAAGTTCAGCCGGGAACCCCTCACCCTGCAACGGCTGGTGGAATTGGGGTCGCTGACATCGGAGATGGGCCAGCTGCTGCAGGCCCTGGTGCGTGCCAAGCTCAATGTGCTCATCTCTGGCGGCACCGGCAGTGGAAAAACAACCCTGTTGAACATCCTGTCGGCGGCCATCCCCGCGCAGGAGCGTGTGGTGACCATCGAGGACGCGGCCGAACTTCGGCTGCAACAGCCGCATGTGGTGCGGCTGGAAACACGCCCGCCCAACACCGAGGGTGCTGGCGAGGTCAGCCAACGCGCGCTGGTGCGAAACGCCCTGCGCATGCGGCCCGACCGCATCGTCCTGGGTGAGGTGCGCGGTGCGGAGGCCTTCGACATGCTGCAGGCCATGAACACCGGGCATGAAGGCTCCATGGCCACCGTGCACGCCAACACCGCGCGTGACGCGCTGCTGCGCGTGGAGAACATGGTGGGCATGGGCCCAGGCGGCCTGACTTCACGCGTGGCGCGGCAGTTGATTGCATCGGCAATTTCGGTG
This sequence comes from Rubrivivax sp., assembly GCA_027487995.1. GTDB lineage: Bacteria > Pseudomonadota > Gammaproteobacteria > Burkholderiales > Burkholderiaceae_C > RFTU01. Next base: position 2,595 of record JAIYCN010000236.1, read on the forward strand.
GTGCTGCAGGTGCAACGGTTGGCCGATGGGTCGCGCAGGCTCGTGAGCATCTCGGAGGTGACGGGCCTTGAGGGCGAGAACCTGCTGATGCAGGACCTGCAGGTCTTCGAGCCGAACGGAGTGGACGAGCGCGGGCGCATTCAAGGTGCGTTCCGCTCCACCGGAACACGGCCGCAACTTGAGCCGCGCCTGAAGGCACTGGGCATCACGCTGCCGGCCACCCTGTTTGAACCACCCCCACGACGCCAGGACGGATCATGAACACCGAAGCCCCTTGGGATGCGATGCAGTGGGCCCTGATGGTGGCCGTCTTCATGGCCGCCGCGCTGGGCCTGGAGGGCCTGGTGCTGCTGTGGCACGAAACGCGCAGCCCGACCGTGCTGCGCCTGCGACGGCGGTTGCACACCTGGCTGCCGCACGCCTCTGATGAGGACACGGGCCCAGGCGCCCGGGCCTCTGCGAATGGCATTGCCAGCCCTGCCTTGATGGGTCTTCCGCGCACGCGCTGGCAAGGGCTTCAAGCTGAAATCCGCGAGCGTTGGCAGCGAAGGCCCGCGATTCGGCGCGCGATGGTGGCGCAGCTCCCCGATGCGCTGGACCTCATGGCACGCTCGATGCGCAGCGGACATGGGTTCTCTGCAGCCCTGCAGATGGTGGCGGACGATGGGCCGCAACCCCTGGCCACCGAATTCCGCCGGGTGGCTGAACAGATCACGCTTGGTGCCGATGCCGACGCGGCCTTCGAGGCCCTGGCGCGGCGCGTGCCGGTGGACGAAATTCGCTTCTTCGTGATGGCGGTTCGGCTGCAACGCAAGACAGGCGGGCAACTGGGCGAGGTGCTGGGCAACATCGCACAGTTGGTGCGCCAACGGCTGGCCTTGCTGGACAAGGTGCGTGTGCTGACCGCTGAAGGGCGCCTGTCGGCCAAGATATTGGGAGCGTTGCCACCGGTCACCGCAGGCGCGCTGATGGCGGTGCGGCCCGAGTTCATCTCCGTGCTGTGGACCGACCCTGCCGGTGTGCAGTTGCTCAAGGCCAGTGCCGCGCTGATGGCCATCGGTGGCGTGTGGCTGTGGCAACTGACGCGGGTACGAATCTAGGACACCGACATGACCGACCAACAGACACACGAAACCACCCACCTGGATGCCCTGCACGCGCCCGCCTGGCAGCGCTTGATGGAACCCTTGGCGCGATTGGCAGCGCCCCAAGCGCCTGCCCAAGCCGGACAGGATCAACCCGGTCCCGATGAACAGCAGGGCCTCTTCGTGCCCGCCGCGCACCGTATGCGCTTTGTCCAGGCGGGCCTGCGCAACCGCTCGGCCCCGGTGCTGTTCTATGCGACGAAAGTGGCCCTGGCGCTGGCGCTGCCCCTGGCCGTGTGGATCGGCATGGGTTTCGCAGCCAAACCGCTGGCCGGCCTCACCACGGCCGCGCTGCTCCTGGGCTCGGCTTTGCTGGGGCTGCAACTGCCCGCCTGGTGGCTGAGCATGAGAGTGGCCCGCCGACAACGCGAATTGTTCGAAGCCTTTCCCGATGCGATCGACTTGATGATCGTGTGCATCGAGGCCGGGCTGGGCATCGATGCTGCCCTGGAGCGCACCGGGCGTGACATGGCGCTGCGCAGCCCCGCCCTGGCCGATGAGTTGGACGTGCTGTCAGCCGAATTGCGGCTGGGCGTGGCCCGCCAGAAGGCGCTGCGGCACTTGGGGATGCGCACAGGTGTGGAGGAGATACGGGCCTTTGCGGTGATGCTGGCGCAGACCGAACGGTTGGGCACCGGTGTGGCCGACGCACTGCGCGTGCACGCCCAGGCCCTGCGCGTGGCGCGTGAGCGGCGTGCCGAGGAGGCGGCTGCCAAGCTGCCGCTCACGATGCTGTTTCCGCTGTTGTTCACCCTGTTCCCTGCCCTGATGGTGGTGCTGATGGGACCCGCGGTGATCACCCTCGTGCGCCAAGTGGGGCCCTTGGTGGGTGCATCCCACTGAAGAGGGTTGACCGGCTTGATCCAGCGCCGCTGCGGCGCTGTACCCTTGGAGGATGAGCAAAGACAACCCTGACGCTTCACCATCCCCTGCATTGGCGAGCCCTGCCCTGCACGCGCTGCACCAGCGCAACATTCCCTCGGCGCAGCAGGAAGTGCAGGCCGCGCGGCCGGCCACGCCCTACGACGGCCCGGGCAGCGCCTACAAGCTGGCCTTCACCGACACCGAATTCCTGCTGCGCGAGGAACTGCGCCCCGTTCGCATGCAGTTGGAGCTGCTCAAGCCTGAGCTGATCCAGCAGGAGCAGGGCGTGCAGGCCACGGTGGTGATTCAGGGATCCGCACGCATCCCCAGCCCCGAAGACGCACAGGAACGGTTGGCGCTGGCGCAGCGCAGCGGCGACGTGGCGGCCATCCGCCGGGCCGAACAGGCCGTGGCCATGAGCCGCTACTACGAGGAAGCACGCCGACTGGCGGCCATCGTGACCGAACGCAGCCGCTACCTGCGCACGCCGCTGCATGTGGTCACCGGTGGGGGCCCGGGCATCATGGAAGCGGGCAACCGAGGCGCGCACGAGGTGGGCGGGCCTTCCATCGGACTGAACATCGTGCTGCCGCACGAACAGGCACCCAACCCCTACATCACGCCCGAGCTGTGCTTCCAGTTCCATTACTTCGCGTTGCGCAAGATGCACTTCGTGATGCGCAGCGTGGCCGTGGTGTGTTTCCCCGGCGGATTCGGCACCCTGGATGAGTTGTTCGAAACGCTCACGCTGATGCAGACCGGCAAGAGCCGGCGCCGCCCCATTCTGCTCGTGGGCCGCGCCTTCTGGGAAAAGCTCATCGACCTTCAACACCTGGTGGACACCGGGATGATCAGCCCGGGCGATGTGCATCTGGTGCAGTACGCGGAAACTGCCGAGGAAGTGTGGGAGCGCCTCAACGACCACTACGGCTTTGAGGCGGCCGAGCCCGCAGAGCCTGGTGCAGGCGCGCACGAAGAGGACGCTTGAGGCGCATGGGGCGGCACCAGGCTCAGGACTGGCGGCCGGTCAGGCGGTGCCCCTTCAGGCCCCGTTACAGCGCGGCTTGCCCCAGCGTCCAAGCTGCACTGCCCGCAGCGGCCAAGGCCAAGACCGGCATCACGCCCCAACCCTTCTTGATCAGCAGCCACGCAGCCACCACACCCACGAGCAATGCTTGAAGGTCCAGCGCCCCTCCGCGTGACGCAGGCCACAGCACCTGCTGCGCGAAGTACAGCGCCAAGTTCAGGATGACGCCCACCACCGCCGCGGTGATGGCCACCAAAGGTGCGTTCCAGCGGCTTGCCGTGTGTTGAAGACGGTCCACCCAGGGAGCCCCGGCCAGAATGAAGAGGAAGGACGGCAGGAAGGTGAACCAGGTGGCCACCACAGCCGCCACGGTGCCCGCCAACATGCGATGTTCGGGCCCGAACAAGGCCTGGCCCCAGCCGCCCATGAAGCCCACGAAGGCCACCACCATGATGAGCGGCCCCGGCGTGGTTTCGCCCAGGGCCAGGCCATCCATCATTTGCGCCGCCGTCAGCCAGCCGTATTGCTCCACCGCAGCCTGCACCACGAAGGGCAGCACCGCGTAGGCACCGCCGAAGGTGAGCAGCGCCGCCTGCGTGAAGAAGGCCCCCATCTGCGTGAGCGTGGCCGACGCGCCAATGGTCCACACCAGACCGCCCAGGGTTGAGGCCCACAAGAGCAGGCACACCACCAGAGCCCGAAATGAGACACGCCGTCGCTGCGCGTCGGTGGATGCGGCCGTTTCGTATGCCCCCGGGCTCGATACGGCCTGTGCAGCCAGCGCTGATGCAGGCCCCGTGGTTCCAGCGTGCGATGCGGAAGAACCCGCCGCCACAAACGCCTGCGGCCACGTGCCCTGCGCGAACCACCCCACCAGCGCCGCGCCCAGGATGACCAGCGGGAAGGGCGCCTGAAAGACCGCCAGGGCCAGAAAAGCGGCCAGCGCAATGCCCATCAGCAGGCGGTGGTGCAGCACCCGGCGCCCGATGCGCAAGGCGGCCGCGGCCACCACCGCCACCACCGCGGGCTTGAGCCCGTCGAGCACGGCCACCACAGCAGGTTGCTGACCATGCACCACATACAGCCACGAAAGCCCAATGAGGATGAACAGCGAGGGCAGCACGAACAGCACCCCGGCGGCCACACCGCCGCGCACGCCGTGCAGGGACCAGCCGATGTAGGCGGCCAACTGCTGCGCCTCAGGTCCGGGCAGCAGCATGCAGTAGTTCAAGGCATGCAGAAACTTCGGTTCGCTGATCCAGCGGCGGCGCTCCACCAGTTCCTGGTGCATGAGCGCAATCTGCCCGGCAGGCCCACCAAAGCTGATCCAGCCGAGCTTGAACCAGAAGGCCAGCGCCTCCCGAAAGGAAACCAGGGTCAGGCCTTGATGAGGTTCTGGCACGTCTGCCGCTGCCCGTCTGCCGCAGGCACGGTGGCGCACACCCCGGTGAGCTGCTGCTGCAGGCGCTGCAACACCGCCGCCTGCTGCGGGCCCTTGTTCCAGTCCTTCAGCTTGGCCGCCACCCGTTGCAGGGACCGCGCACTGCGCTCATGGAAAGACGCGCTGTCCTGCGCGGCTTCCTTGAAGAGCTGTGCGGCCACGGCCTCGATGCGGGCGACATCTTGCGGCGCCAAGTCCACCAAAGCATTGAAGTAGCCCGCGCCCCATTGCAGCCGTGTGGCCGGGCCCACGCTCTTGTCGAAGGACTCCTGGTACCAGCGCAGCGCATCAGCCGTTTTCCCCTGGCGGCGGGCGTTGGAACCCAGCTGGCTCATCAGGTAGTAGGGTGAGTGGCTGCGCGTGAGGTTGGCCTTGAGCAGCGCGTCGCTGTCTTCCCACAAGCCCGCCTGGCCCAGCAGGTAGGCGGTGGAGGTGATGACGGCCTGGCGCTCATAACCGTCGGTGATTTCACGGTCCATGCGCTGGCCATGTTCACGGGCGAGTTGGGTGAGCGCCTCGGGCAGGCGGGGCTTGAGGGTGTCTTTCCCCTGGCCCAAGCGCGCCAACGCGATACGCTCGATCACCACCTGGGTGCGGTCTCCGCGTGACAAGGTGGCGTCCCCTTGAGCGCGGACCAGGGCGCTGTCCATGCGCTGCACCAGGGCCGCGCGTTCGGGCGAGCCTTCGGCGGTCACCACCTGCACCATCTTCGCGCCGCCGCCGGTGAGCACGTCCAGGTGCAGCTTGGTGGCGGCCGCGTCGGCCAGCACGGTCTGCACAAGTTCGCGCAGCATGGCATCGGGCTTGATGCCCTTGCCTTCGTCGCTGGTGGCCAGGGCCTTGAGCCACAGGCGGGTGGCGATTTCGCCATGGGTTTGAGCGGTGTCTCGCGACGCACCGCTTGCAGCGCCCTGCGGCACCTTGGCGGCCAATTCGGCCAGCAACAGCGGCCGGTCTGCCGGGTTCACCAGTTGCGATTCATCCGTTTCCCAGGAGTAATAGGCCAGGGTGCGCCACTCATTGGTCGAGAGCGACTTGCCGCCGCGCGCATCGGCCAGCACCTGCTGGATGGGGCGGCCGCCGGACAGGCCCGCGCGCAGCACGGCCATCACCTGCTGCGCATCGGCCTCGCCGGGCAGGCGCGTGATCTCGGCGCCCTGCGGGTTCATCAAGATCACCGTGGGGTAGCCGCGTACCTTGAAACGCGCGCCCAGCTTCTGCGCGCCCGGCCGGTCACCATCCACATGCACAGCCACGAAATCCCGCGCCTGGATGGCGAAGTCCTGCGTGTTGAAGAAGGTGGCCTTGAGCTGGTTGCAAGGCGGGCACCAGGTGGCCCCCCAATACAGCAGAACCGGCTTGCCCTGGCTCTTGGCCTGCGCGAAGGCGCGCTCGATGTCCGCATCCTGCGCAGCCGCCAGCCAGGTGATGTTCTTGGATGGCGGGTTGATGGAGGGCGCGGGCGGTGCCGGCGGTGTGTTGGCCCATGCACCCGAGAGGGCGGCGCCCGCCAGCACCGAAGCCAGCAGGGCGTGCTTGCCGGCGTTGGCCGCAGCTTGAATGCGCAAGGGGAAGCGGATGGTGTCGCGTTTCATGCCCGGAAGAATGCCACAGGCGAACGCGTTATGCGAACGGCCGATGCGAACCCTTTGAAAGCAGCCCAACGGCTACCGTCCTACAGTTGCGACATGGACACGAATACCCTGCAGCGCCCCCGCGGCATCGAGGCCCTGGTGGCCGGCACCCCCACATCGGACGGTGCCGGCGTGAAGTTGAGCCGCGTGCTCACCAACCAGTGGCAGCGCCGGCTGGACCCCTTCCTGATGCTGGACCATTTCGGCAGCGACAAGCCCGACGACTACATCGCCGGCTTCCCGGACCACCCGCACCGCGGGTTCGAGACGGTGACCATCATGCTGCAGGGCCGCATGCGCCACCGCGACAGCGGCGGCCACGAAGGCCTGATCACCGACGGCGGCGTGCAGTGGATGACCGCGGCCAGCGGGTTGGTGCACAGCGAAACGCCCGAGCAGAGCGAAGGCCGCATGGACGGCTTCCAACTGTGGCTGAACCTGCACAGCAGCGACAAGATGGGGCCCATCGGCTACCGCGACATCGAGGACACCGACATCCCCCGTTGGCAGGGGGAGGGGGCCACCGTTCGGGTGATTGCCGGGCATTGCCAAGGAGTGGCAGGCGCCATGCAACGGCCCAAGACAGAACCGGTGGTGCTGGACATCACCCTGCAACCGCAGGTGCGCTTCGAGCAGGCCCTGCCGTCGACCATGAACGCGTTCCTGTACCTGCACACCGGCACCGTGGTGGTGCAGGGCAAGGAGGCCCGTGCGCGGAACATGGCCGTGCTCAGCAACCCGGCCGAAAGCGACGGCGTGGCCCTGAGCGCGGGCGCGCAGGGTGCGCGGCTGCTGCTGATTGCCGGGCAGCCCCTGAAGGAGCCGATTGCGCAGTACGGCCCTTTCGTGATGAACACCCGCGAGGAACTGATGCAGGCCGTGGAGGATTACCAGGCCGGGCGGCTTGGCACCATACGGACGACGACCTAGCGAGCCGATACTGGGTGCATGACACCAAGCTCCCCGACGCGCCCGCGCGTGCTGTGCATTGACGACAGCCTGCTGATCCGCAAGACGATTGCCATGACCCTGGGCGCGGGGGTGGAACTGCTGAGCGCGGCCACCGCGCGGGAGGGCCTGACCATGGCCGATCAGCAGCAGCCACTGCTCATCATCACGGACATCCACATGCCGGGCATGGACGGTTTCGAGATGCTGGCCGAACTGAAGGCCAACCCGCGCACGGCGCACATTCCGGTGGTGGCGCTGACCTCAGCCTCTGGTGTGGCGCAGAAGGAGCGGGGCTTGGCTGCGGGCTTCGTGGAATATGTGCCCAAGACGGCTGACCTGAGCGCGCTGATGCGCCTGGTGGCGCACTACTCGCGGGCTGCGGCGCACTGACCCTCGGCAGGGCGCCCCCGCGTCAGCCCCCACCAAAGGGGCGCACCCCGATGAGCGCCGCGTGCGCCCAGAAGGCGAAGGCCGCCCAGGCTGCCGCCCCCCCGACGATGCACAGCACCACCGCGAACGGCCGCACCTCCACCGGCGCGGGTGGGTTCAGACGGTCACGGGCCCGTGCGGCCCGAAACACCAACACCGCCCAGGCAAGAAAACCGCCGAACAGCAGGAGGTCGGCTGCATTGCCGTTGGCCAAGAGGTGTGCCAAGGCCCAGGTCTTGACCGCCAGCGTCATGGGGTGGCCAAGGCGGGCCTTGATCACGTTGCCCGGCACATAGGCGGCGGCCAAGAGGATGAAGGACAGCAGCGTGAGCAGGGACGCCGCGTGGCGCATGCCCACGGGTGGCACCCAGACCACGACGGGTTCCAGCCGCGCCGCGGCATAGCCCTTGATCAACAGCACGAAGCCCACCAGGGACACCACCGAATAGACGCCCTTCCAGGCCAAGGGCCCGAAGCGTTCGATGAAGCGCGCACGCGGCGCTGCACCGAACACCCGTGCGCTGTGGATAACCAGAAACAGGACGAGGCCGAGGATGAGCAGGTTCATGGATTTACTTGGTCTGGGTGGCCGCCAGGATGGTGACGTTGGTGACCGGCAGGTGGGTCAGCCCGCTGAGCAGGTCCACCCGCACGGGCACGGCATTCAAGCGTTCAATGACGTCCATCCCGGAGATCACCGACCCGAACACCGCATAGCCCGGATCGGACTCGCTCTTGAAGTCCAGCGACGGGTTGTCCACCGTGTTGATGTAGAACTGCGACGTGGCCGAATCCGGCACGGCCGTGCGCGCCATGGCGATCGTGCCCTTCACGTTGCGCAGCAGCGTGCGGGATTCCAGCGCAATGGCCGGTGAGGTGCCTGTCTTGAGGGTGGCGCCGGTGGCGCTGGCGGTGTAGCCACCGGCCTGCACCACGAAGTCCTTGACGACCCGGTGGAAGATGGTGGACCGGTAGAAGCCGGCGTTCACGTAGTCCAGGAAGTTGTTCACCGAGATGGGGGCCTGAACCGGGTCAAGCTTGACGGTGAAGGTGGAAGGAGCCGCGTCCAAGCCCTGCATGATCATGGTGACCTCGGGCTCGGGCACCGACACCTGCAGACGCGCCAATTCAAGCGAGCCGCTGTTGTAGGCACGGATGGTGAGCGGACCCAGCGCCTTGACGCGGCAGGTGAAGCGACGGGTAAAGGCATCCCCCCCGGCAGTTTCAGTCACCTCACCACAACCCGAATCGACCGTGACCCGCACGCCCTTGTCCAAGCCGGTTCCGGCCAGCGACACGGACATGTTGCGGCCGTAGGAGACCACGGTGGCGTTCATCGTGTTCACGAAGATGCCGCCGTTGTCGAAGCTGCTGCCACCACCGCCGCAGGACGCCAGCAGGACCGCCAAGGGCACCAGCGCCGCCAGTGCGAGGCGGCCACGGTGGCGCTGTTGAGGATGTTGGTTGGAGGCAGGGGCGGCGACGTTCATGGGCAACGAGGGTTTCCGTTGGCAGCCCTGCATCTTATCGGCCGCGCCGCCCGTGGAAGACCCCACCACCGGGGAATTGACAACGGCGTCCGTGGCCGCCTTAGGCGTTGGGCGCCACCCGAAGCTGGCCGCGCTGACGCTGCAGCGTGTGGTTGAGCAGGCTCACAGCGGCGTGGATGGCGTTGATGGTGGGAGTGGGCACGCCGGTGATGCGGCCCAGTTCGACTACGCTGCCCACCAACGCGTCCAGCTCCAATGCGCGGCCGTGCTCCACGTCCTGCAGCATGGAGGTCTTGTGCGCGCCCACCGCCTGCGCGCCGGCGATGCGCTGCTCCAGGCTCACCTTGAACTGCACGCCCAGGCGCTCGCCGACAGCCTGAGCCTCGCGCATCATGTTGGCCGCCAGGTCGCGTGAAGCGGGATAGGTGCAGATGTCTTCCAGCGTGGCATGGGTGAGCGCACTGATGGGATTGAAGCTGAGGTTGCCCCAAAGCTTCACCCAGATCTCGCTGCGGATGTCCTTGCTGACCGGGGCCTTGAAGCCCGACTCCATCAGGGCCTTGCTGAGGGCTTCGATGCGCGGGCTGCGCGAACCGTCGGGCTCGCCCAGGGTGAAGCGGTTGCCCTCGATCACCTTCACGACACCAGGCTCCACAAGCTCAGCCGCGGGGTACACCACACTGCCGATCACGCGCTCGGGCTCGATGTGCTGCGCCAGCAGGCCACCGGGGTCCACGGTTTCCAGCATGCGGCCTTCGTACTCCCCGCCCAGCTTGTGAAAGTACCACCAGGGCACGCCGTTGATCATGGTCACCACCGTGGTGTCGGGCCCAAACAGCGCACGCATGCCCGGCAGCAGATCCTTGACCTGGTGGGCCTTCACAGTGAGCAGCACCGCATCCTGTGGGCCGGCCTCGGCCATGTCCTGCACCGCGCGGGCGCTGGGTGCGTGCAGCGGCGTGCCGTCTTCCAGCGTCAGCCGAAAGCCGTTGGCGCGGATGGCCTCGAGGTTGCGGTTGCGGGCAATGAAGGTGACGTCGTGACCGGCATGGGCCAGCCGCGCACCGAGGTAGCCGCCGATGGCACCGGCGCCGACGATGGCGAATTTCATGGGTGGGTCGAGTTCAAGGAGGGTGAAGGCCGGCACACGCTGCGGTGCAGCGCGCGCCGGTCGAGTTTCAAGGCGCGCTCAAGCGGCCCGCGGGGGGGTGCCGGCGCCGGGCAGGCGGGATTTGACCATCCCCCACAGCGGCCACAGCAGCATGGCCACGGCCAGGGTGCTGACGCTGCCCACCAGGGCATTGCTCCAGAAGATGGACATGCTGCCTTCGCTCAACAGCATGGCCTGGCGGAAACTGCTCTCCGCGCCCTTGCCCAGCACCAGGGCCAGCACCAGCGGCGCCAACGGGTACTTGAGCTTCTTGAAGAGGTAGCCGAACACGCCGAACACCATCATCATGATGACGTCGAACATGGAACTGTTGACCGTGTAGGCGCCGATGGCACACACCACGATGATGACCGGCGCGATGATGGAAAACGGAATACGCAAGATGGCCGCCCACCAGGGCACGGTGGACAGCACCACGATCAGGCCCACCACGTTGCCCAGGTACATGGAGGCGATCAGGCCCCACACGAAATCCTTCTGCTCCACGAAGAGCATGGGCCCGGGCTGAAGGCCCCAGATGAGCAGGCCACCCAGCAGCACCGCCGCCGTGGGCGAACCCGGCACACCCAGTGTGAGCATGGGCAGCAGGGCCGAGGTGCCCGCGGCGTGTGCGGCCGTCTCGGGCGCCACCACACCGGCCACATGGCCCTTGCCGAAGCTGTCGGGGTCCTTGTTCATGCGGCGTGCCACACCGTAGGCCATGAAGGAGGCGGGCGTTGCGCCACCGGGCGTGATGCCCATCCAGCAGCCGATGGCAGTCGACCGCAGGAACGTCATCCAGTAGGCCGGCAGGGACTTCCACGTTTCCCACACCGTGCCCAGCGTGATGCGCGCGCTCTTGCCCTTGAAGGCCAGGCCCTCTTCCATCGTCAGCAGGATCTCGCCGATGCCGAAGAGGCCGATCACCGCAATCAGGAAATCGAAGCCGTTGAGCAGTTCGGTGGAGCCGAAGGTCATGCGCAGTTGGCCAGTCACGGTGTCCAGGCCCACGCAGGCCAGCGCAAAGCCCAGCATCATGGCCGCGATCACCTTGGCCGGCGGCTCCTTGCTCATGCCCACGAAACTGCAGAAGGTCAGCAGGTAGACCGAGAAGAATTCGGCCGGCCCGAATTTCAATGCGAACTTGGCCAGCACCGGCGCCAGGAAGGTGATGAGCATCACCGCGAAGAGCGCACCCACGAAGGAGGAGGTGAAGGCTGCGGTCAGGGCCTGCGCGGCCTTGCCCTGTTGCGCCATGGGGTAGCCGTCGAAGGTGGTGGCCACGCTCCAGGGCTCACCCGGGATGTTGAAGAGGATGGAGGTGATGGCCCCGCCGAACAGCGCACCCCAGTAGATGCAACTCAGCATGATGATGGCCGAGGTGGGGTTCATGCTGAAGGTCAGCGGCAGCAGGATGGCGATGCCGTTGGCCCCGCCCAAACCCGGCAATACACCGATGAGCACACCCAGCGTGATGCCCACGAGCATGAACAGAATGTTTTGCGGTGACATGGCCACCGCAAAACCGTTCATCAACAGCGAGAGTTCTTCCATGGCGAGGTCCGGTTCAGGCCTGCGCGCGGGTGCCGGGGGTCACGAGCGTGTGCACAGACAAAGAGACTAAAAGGCAACCGGGCTGGCGGCGAATGCCGCACGGCCCGGCGAAGGGACTGCTTTGAGTGGCGCGCGCTGTTCAGGCAGCGCGCCCGGGGACATCAGAAACCGAGCAGCGCTTCAATGGGGCCCTTGGGCAGGGGCACCAGGAACCAACGCTCAAACACCATGAACACGGTGGCCGGCACGCCCAGGGCCACGGCGCTGCTGGGCAGCCAGCCGAAGCCACCGTGGCGGCGCATGAACCAGGCGATCAGCACGATGGACGAGAGGTACAGACCCGTGAAGCCCATGGCCACCACGTACAGCGTGGCGGGCACCAGCATCGCCATCACCAGTTGCAGCTCGTCCCGGCCCACGAAGGTGCGGGCCGACAGTTCGTCCGCAGCGCCGCCGGCCGACTTGCGCGCCGCCAGCCAGCCCGCAGCCGCCTTGATGAAGACGAAGCCGCTGGAAGCCAGCAGCATGGCGCCGATGTAGAAGGGGAAGTACCCCGACTCCGGGCCGTCGTCGGCCCAACCGGCACCCAGGCGCAGGCTGTCGAACACCACGAGCGCGCCCAACAGCATCAGGAAGCCCGCCACACCCAGTTCAGGGCCCAATTCGCTGATGCCGCGCTCGGCCTTGTCCTCGGTGTGGGACTCGACGACGGGTGAGGCCATCGCGCCCATCGAGGGGTTGTCGAGGGCCGCGGCGGGCGTGGGCAGGGTGGTGGTGTTCATGCGGGTACTCCGGTGGTGGGCTGGGCTGGTTGTGCAGACGGCTTACTTGGCCAGGAAGCCGGCGTCCTTCATCAGTTCGCGGTGGCGGAATTCGTTCTTGCCCAGCCAGTCGAAATACTCCTGGCCGGCCATGAAGGTCTGGTTGAAAGCGCCCTTCTCCATGAAGTCCTTCCACTCCGGCGTGGCACGTACCTTCTTCATGAGTTCAAGGTAGAAGTTGATCTGGTCCTGCGTGACGCCCGGGGGCATGAAGATGCCGCGCAGCATCAGGTAGTCCACCGGCAGGCCTGCAGAGGAGCAGGTGGGCAGGTCGGCCCAGCTTTGCGATGCGGTGACCTTGGTCTTGTAGGGCATGGGCTTGTCATCGAAGACGCACAGCGCGCGCAGCTTGCCCGCGCGCCAGTGGCTCTCGGCCTCGATGGGGTTGTTCACGGTGGAGGTGACGTGGTTGCCCACCAACTGCACCGCCACGTCGCCACCGCCCTTGAAGGGCACGTAGGTGATCTTCTTGCCCGCAGCCTTCTCGATCATCACGGTGATGATCTGGTCTTCCTGCTTGGAGCCGGTGCCGGCCATCTTCACACTGCGGTCGGCCCCGCCCTTGACGGCGTCGAAGTAGGCCTTGGCCGTCTTGTGGGGCGAGTCCTCGTTGACCCACAGCACGAACTGGTCGAGCGCCAACATGGCCACCGGCGTCATGTCGCGCCAGTTGAAGGGCACGGCGGTGGCCAGCGGCGTGGTGAACAGGTTGGACAGGGTGATGACGATCTTGTGGGCGTTGCCCTTGTCGTTCTTCACGTCCAGGAAGCCTTCGGCACCCGCGCCGCCACTCTTGTTGAGCACCACCATGGGCTGCTTCATCAGGTTGTGCTTGGCGACCACGCCCTGGATGAAGCGCGCCATCTGATCGGCACCGCCACCCGTACCGGCGGGCACCACGAATTCCACCGGCTTGCTGGGCTCCCAGGCCGCGTGGGCGCGGGTGGCGCCACCCAGGCCGAAGCCAATGCCCAGCGCCAGGGCGCCCATGGCCAGCATGGTCTTCAGGGGGGCCGTGGGGCCGCGGCGCAGTGCGCGGGCCGTGGCGGGCTGGGAATTCGAGCGGGACTGCAGCAACGGCATCATGGCGTTCTCCTGGCTACCGTCTGTGCGGCAGGACAGCCCGCAAGATGAGGTGTTTGTCTAGGTCAGTTGGGGGGTGAACCCCGGGGAACTTGACTCTAGGCAAACAGCTGCGTTTATAAAATTGAATGTTTCATCAACATGGATTAAGCAATTACTTAATCAAGCAAGGCCCAGCTTAGCGGCCAGGCCGATTCGCTGCAGCTTGCCCGTGGCGCCCTTGGGAATCTCCTCCATGAAGAGGATCTTCTTGGGCACCTTGAAGTCGGCTGCACGGCCGGCCACAAAGGTCTGCAGGTCCTTCTCAGAAGCGGCGTGGCCTTCGCGCAACACCACCACGGCGGCCACCTCTTCACCCAACTTGGGGTGGGGCATGCCGAAGCACACCACCTGACCCACGGCGGGGTGGTCCATCAGGATCTCGTCCACCTCGCGCGGGCTGATCTTTTCGCCGCCACGGTTGATGATCTCCTTCAGGCGCCCGGTGATGCTGAGGTAGCCGTCGGCGTCCATCACGCCCTGGTCGCCGGTGCGGAACCAACCGTTGGAGAAGCCCTCTTCATTGGCCTTGGGGTTGTTCTCGTAGCCGGCGGTGACGTTGTCGCCCCGGATGACGATCTCGCCCGTTTCACCGCGCGGCAACAGCACGCCATCCAGCATGATGGCCACCTCGGGGCCCGCGGCCACGCCCACGGTGCCCGGCTTGCGAATGGCGGGGGGCAGCGGGTTGGCGGCCATCTGGTGGCAGGCCTCGGTCATGCCGTAGCTTTCCACCAGCGGCGCACCGAAGACTTCTTCCAGTTCCCGGATCACCTGGGGCGGGATCGACGAGGAGGAAGAACGCAGGAAACGCAGAGGATTGCGAGCAATCACTTCCGTGTTGCCCTTGGCCCGCTGCAGGATGGCTTGGTGCATCGTGGGCACGGCCGTGTACCAGGTGGGGTGGGCTTCATCCATCCAGGAGAAGAACTTCAGCGCATTGAAGCCGGGGGTGCAGAACACTTCTGAACCCGCCGAAATGGGGGCCAACACCCCCGCAATGAGGCCGTGGATGTGGAACAGCGGCATGATGTTCAGGCCGCGGTCAGCCGCCGTGAATTGCAGCGTGGTGCGGATGTTGCGCGCCGAGGCCGCCAGGTTGCCCACGCTCAGGGGCACGATCTTGGGGCGCGAGGTGGTGCCCGAGGTGTGCAGCACCATGCCGATGTCGGAGGCTTCGCTCCAGCCGCCACGGGCAGCAGGGGTGGGGGTGGAAGCGCCGTCCTTTGCGCGCAGGGTGAAGTCGCCAGCCGGGGCGCCGTCGGCCACGCAAAGTTCAACGAGGCGAACACCCAAGCGAGCGGCCACTTCCACAGCGGGGCTTGTGCTGCCTTGCTCCACGATCAGAAGCTTGGCGTTCAGGTCGCTGAGATAGAACTCGAACTCGTCGGCCCGGTAGGCCGGATTCAAGGGCGCGCTGGTGGTGCCACCGGCGCAGGCCAGGTAGCAGGTGGCCATCTCCGGGCCGTTGGGCAGCACGATGGCCACGCGGTCGTTGCGGCCGGCGCCCAGTTCATTGAGCGTGGCGATGGTGCGCTCAGCCAACGCCCGCAGGCCACCGTGGGTGAGCTTGGGGCGCCCCGGGGCGCCGATGGCCGCGGCCTCAGCAGCGCCGGCTTGCAGCAGGGACAGGATGGGATGGGTGGCGGTGGTGCTCATGGACGAAGGCTCACGTGAAGTCTGGGGCCGGCAGACGAACCCTCCTGGGGGACAGACGGGTGGGCAGCCGGATGGACAGGGGAAAACCGAGGAACCCGCGGCCACCGGTTGGGTGGCCGAGTCGCTGCAGAACCAGGCGCGGGTGCGGCCTGATGGGGACAGACTTCGTCCAGGACAAAAGTGCAGTGTCCGGGCCCTAGGGGGTTGGTGTCAAGTTTCTCACCAACGGGATTCGAGGGCGCTGCCGTGGGCCATTGGGCGAAGCCACCCTCTCAGGTGACCGCCGGGCGAACGGCGGCCGAAGCCGCGCAACCCTGTGCCGCAGCGGCATCCAACTCCTGCGCCAATGCCTGCGCGGCAAGCCAGGCCTGCTCATGCGTGTTGTAGGCTGGCGCAAAGCCGAAGCGAAGGATGTCGGGTGCGTCCACCGTGCCGTCGCCCGCGCGGAAGTCGCCGATGATCCCGCGGGCAATCAGCGCGCGCATCACCGAATAGCCATCCAGCGCCCAGCCGCCTTCGCCCCTCACGGGGCAGGCCCAGCTCACCTGTGAGCCGCGCCGCTCGTCTTCGCGCGGGGACAAAAGCCACAAGCCATGGGCCGTGGCCGCTTCCTCGGCCGCGGCAATGAACGTGCGCGTGAGCGACAAGGACTTGGCCCGCAAGGCCGCCATGCCGCCGTGCGGATCAGCCGCGCGCAGCGTCTGCACACCGGCTTGCAACGCTGTGAGACTGAGGATGGGCGGGGTGCCGCACACATAGCGCGCAATGCCCGCTGCC
>JAIYCN010000116.1 GCA_027487995.1 Rubrivivax sp.
ATCATCACGGTCAATCCTTCACTGCACAAGGCCCGGCACCAGTGGCCCTGTGTCGCCACCCACGCTGCCGATGGTGGCGCAGGGGGCGCTGGCGTCTCCGGCTCTGCCCAGGTATTCCAGGTCGTAACTGGTGGAGACACCCGCTCCGCTGGGGCGGCTGCCGGTCCTCACCGGGGCCAGCATCAACACGCAGGCCAAGTCCAGCACCGTGGCCATGGCGCTGCCCTTGCCCCCATTCCAAACCGAGCAGTTCACGATGGGCACGGTGACCAAGCGCCGCTGCGCGCCCCACTGCGCATGCTGCGCGCTGTTCAACGCCACGATTCCCCCACCCACCTGCCCCTGGAACGGGGCGCGATCAGCCCGCCGCGCGAGGTAGTTGTTCAGATTGTTGTTGCCCGCTTGGTAGCCCCAGCCGGTGAAATCCGGTGGTGAAACCTTCGCATCGTTGGCGTTCGCGTAGATGCCAAAGCGCGTGTTCCAGGCGCGACCGATGGAGGTGACCTGCCCGGGCTGGCCGATGGTCTGCCCAAGCTTCACCCCGCAGGCGCCATCACCTTCGATCAGGCCCGAGAGTTCAGACGCGCCGCCTGTGGGAGGCGTGAAATCCGCCCAGCCGAAGTTGCCGCTGCCGTAGCCTGCCGCGGGGTTGTCCACCGACGTCAGGCGTCTGCCGACCGTGAGCCCCCATCCCTGGGCCCGTGTGGTGCCCGGTGCTGCGCACACCGCCAGAGGCATCGCGCACACCTCTTGTGCACCAGACAGGGCGGCCACCGCTTGAGCACTCACGGTCAGTGGCGCCGGGCTGTTGATGCCCAGTGCCTGCAGAACCGGCATCAACCACAAGGCGCGCGGCGCATCCGTGTGGCTGCAACGCGCATAGCGGGCCAGGGCTGGCGAAAGCCCCTGGGTTTGAGTGCCCGTGGCCGCCACGAAGGGGCCGTCGAGCTTGGCGGAAAAGCTCACTTCAATCTGGCCCGGATACGGGTCTCCGTCTGCATGAAGACGCGGTTCACAGACGCGGCGGGGCGCGTGGCTTGGCCCTGCGCCTGCGCACTCATCAACACCAGCGCATGCGCGCGCGCGACGTCATACACCGTGGGGTCGTTCGCACCGGTGAGCGCCGCACTGGCTGCCAATGCGCAGGCGTCCATGGCGTTCTGCAGTTCGGCCTTCAGCACATAGGCGCGCGTCAAATCCACTGCCAGGGCCACCAGGCCCAGCACCGCGGGCAAGGACAAGGCCAGCAGCAGCGCCGCCGCCCCGCGTTCGCGTCGAGCCTGAAATCGCATGGCGCGGTTCAGCGTGCGGGTGCGGGCGAGGGGGTCTGCTCCGGCAAGGCAGGCTCAATCGATGAGCCACCGCCCCGGACCGGCGCCGCCGTGGGCATGGCCGCCCGTCGCGCGCTGATGGCGTCGCGTGCCTCTACGGTGTCGGGCATCTGCGCGGCGCTTCCGGCTTGCGGGTTCAGGCGCTGCAGCTGGCGGGCCTGCTCAAGGCTCAGTTTGTTCAGCGCCGAGTTTCGGTCGGGCGGGACGGTGGGCGCTCCCTCGGTGGCGGCTTGTCCCACATCCGTGGGTGCGGCGGTCGGCAAGTCAGCCGGTAAGGCCTTCACCAACCGCGGCGTGATGATGAACAGCACTTCGGAGCGGTCTTGCTGGAATTCGTTGGACCTGAACAGCGCACCCAGGATGGGGATGTCGCCGAGGAAGGGGAACTTGGTGAGGGTCTCGGTGTTGATGTTCTTGATCAGCCCTGCGATGGCCAGGCTCTGGCCGTCGCGAAGTTGCACCGTGGTGGAGGCCCGGCGTGTGGTGAAGCTGGGCAGCACGGTGGTCACGCCGCCCGTGCTCAGGAAGGGAGAGCCCGTGCGGGTGAGTTCCGACACCTCGGGCGCGACGCGCAGTTGCACCACGTCGCCCTCCAGCACCTGGGGTGTGAAGCGCAGGCCGACGCCGTACTCCTTTTCTTCCAGCGTGATGGTGGCCCGTCCCTCGGCTGAATCGCGCGCCACAGGAATGAACACCTTGCCGCCAGCCAGGAAGCTGCCCTCTTGTCCACTGAGGGCCACGATGTTGGGTTCGGCCAGCACCTTGAGCAGACCATCCTGTGCCTTGCCGTCCACCGTCAGGGTACCGCTGCGGCCATTGATCAGCAGACGCCCGAAGACATCCTGCAGCGCCTGCGTCACCAGGCCGTAGTTCATGGAGCCCGAGGTCTTGTTGAGGTTCAGGCTTACGTCGAACTGGTCCAGCAGATTGCGCGACACCTCCACCACCTTGACCTCCAGCATCACCTGTTGGGGCTGGCGAATCTGCAGCAGGTTGATCACGTGCGGCGGTGTACCGCCTTGGCCCTGCGCGTTGCTGGCGCTTCCAATGCTGCGTCCGGTGCCCAGGCTTTCGTTGCCGGCGGTGACGCGCGTGGTGGTGGCCGTGCCGGCACCGGCGGCCGAACTCCCGGCTGTGCCGCCTGTTGCCCCTGCCATTGCGCCAGCTGCGCCCCATGAGGTTCCACCCATGGCGGGCTGCGCCTGGCGCGCCAAGGCGCGCACATGGCCTTGGGCCAGCGCGGCGGCTTGCTCGGCCTTGATCACATTGCTCACGGTGCCCCACAGCACCACCGAATCCGCGGCGGCCTGCACCTTCAGATCGGTTTCCTGCGGCATCAGCCGCTCGATCTGCTGGCGAAGCGCCCGCACGTCCATCTCCACCTGCACGTCGATCACCGAAACCGGCGAGCCTCGGGTCCACAGCATGATGTTGGACAGCCCAATGCCGCGGCCGAGCACATAAAGTTCGCGTTGACCGGTGAGCACCACATCCACCACGCCGGGCTGCGCCACGGAGACGCGTTCGATCGCCTGCGGCAAAACCAACACTCGGGAGGTGCCCGCGGCGATGGTGAGTTGATTGGGCACATCCGTCGGTGACGCGGCCACGTGTGTGGCGCTGAACCAGGCCATGAGGATGGGAATCAAATGCCAAGGGGTGGCGGTGGAACGGGTCGCTGGTGTGTTCATGGCAAGAGCGGTCCTGGAGTGGTCAAGGGTCAAGCGTTGCGGGGTCATCGGCCGCCTTTGTTTCGGTGTGTGATGGATTGAGCAGGCCCGGTCTGGCCGCTCCTGGGATGCACGCGCTGTGTGGTGGTGGGGCCGCTCGGTTCGGGTCACCAGGCGGTGGAACTGCGTTGCGTTCCTCGAATCACTTCGGTGCGGGTTGAGGCCGACTCTTCGATTTGTTCCGCGGGGCGTGACCCGTTCGACGCCGCGGCCTTTTCCCGAGCGGCGCTGGAGCGGCGAGTGGTGGAAGTCGTTGCAGCGGGCGCTGATTCCGCAGCAGGCGCGTGCAGCGCGTTGGCGGCCACCAGCAGGTCAGGCTTTCGAGCCCCGTGGGTCTGCGCGGGTGCGCCATCGGCCGGGTTTCGCAGCACCAGGGACAGCGTGCCCACGCTACGGGCAAGGTCCAGGCGCTCGGCTTCATCGGGCGTCACTTCCAGGGTCACGGCGCTGGCCACGCGGGGTGCGGTGGCGTCGCGCGCGGCGTCTTGCGCCACCGCCAACACCAGAATGCGCTCCAGCACAATCTTGGACAGACCTGAATCACGGACATGGCGGTCCGCATCGGTTTGCGTGTGCACCATCACGTCCACCACGCTGCCGGGCAAGGCAAAGCCGGCCACGCCCATCACCTCGTTGACCTTCACCGTCAGCGCGCGCTTGCCGGGCGTGATGACGGCCGATAGGCCCCCGCGTGAACCCAGCGCGGCCAGTTTGGCTTCCAGCACGGGCTCGTGCCGCGTCAGCGGTGTGCGCAATACACGCCCCACCAGCGCACCCGGGTCGGTTTGTCCGCCTTCTGGCCATGCGTTGGGCGGCCATGCAATCGTGGTGAGCATCGAGGCCTCCAGTGGCGTGCCCAAGGCGATGTCGGCATGGGCCACCACCAAGGGGATGTGGTCGGCGGTTTGGGCCTTGATCCAGCGCGCGGCCAGCCCCAAAGCCAGAAGCCCGGCCAGGCCAGCCAGTGAGAGGAGGACAAACGGGCGGTTCATTCGCATTCGAGTGGGCCTTGTGCGTGGGGAGAAGGGGTGGGTGGCGCGACCGGGTCAGCCGATGTGGCATCCGGTCGAAAAGGAAATCGTTTGGGGTGTTCAGGTCGCTGGGGTCTCTGGGGTCGTTCAGGTTGGCGGGGCGGCGTAGGCCATAGCCGCCATCAAGCTGAGTTCGCCGCCGGCAATGGCCACGGCATAGGGCATGGGGCTGCGGTGTCGGCGGGCTTTCCACCAGAGGGCCAGAAGGCCACCGGCCATGGCGGTGAGCAACAGCGTGGGAATCACCAGGGCTGGGCCGGTGTGTGCGGCCAAGACGGTGAGCCACTTGGCGTCACCCGCGCCCCACAGGCCCATGCGCCAGAGCAGCCCGGCGAGCGCCACCATCATCAGCGCGGCCAGCGCGCCGCTGACCAGGCCGGGCGTTCCGGGATGCGTGAGCGACGCGGGGTGCAGGCCCATGGGGAGCAGGCCCTGTTGAAGGGTGGCGCTGGCTGCACCGAGCGCGACCAGGGCGTTGGGGATGCGTCGTTCGCGCAGGTCCGTGAACACGGCCGATGCCAACAACACACCGATGACGGCCAAGGCGGTCGCGCAGGCCCATGGCGCCAAATGGGTGGGGAGATCAGCTGCGGAGTCGAGTGGCGTCATGGTCTTGCGGAATCTCCAGAACCTGTTGGCAGGTGGCTGCAGTTCAGTGACTTGAGTCGAAAGTGGGGTGGGGACGCTGGGCGCGGGGTTCGGGCGGCTATCGGCGCTTGCCGGTCACGCCATTGCCCCGGCAGCCGCAGCGTCCCCAGGCTCGTTAGAGTTGGTTGGCGACGCTGGTGAACAACCCGGAAAGGCCGGTTCCCAGGGTGGTTGCGCCGACGGCCATGACCACGGCAATCAATGCGGCCAGCAGGCCGTACTCAATGGCCGAGGCACCGTCTTCTTCGTTCCAGAACTGGGACAGCAAGGTCTTCAACATATTTCTTCCCTCTAGGGTTGTGGTTACAGGATCCTGGCTGCGAGGGTGAAACCGAAACCGTCGATCACCTCGTGTGGTGTGCTGGTGGGCACCACGTGGGTCTTCGGACCCGGTTCGGGGTCCCTCGCAACCAGGAAGACCAGTGTCTTGATGTAAGGCCCCGCGCCAAAGCGGCTTTGGGCTCAAACTTGGTTTGGATCAAGTGGCCTCAGGCCCTGCTTGACGTGTGTCAAGCCATAGGGGGTGTGGCTTGAACGGCGTGGGCCTGGCGGGAGCCCTTGTGGCCCTCAGGGGCGCGTGTCGCGCTCGAGTTGCGTCAGCCAGGTCAAGGCGTGCGTGCGGTCGGTCCCGCACATGTCGGCAGAGGGCTGTAGGCCGCCGCAGAACGCTGGGCGTTCGGGTTTGCCGAAGAGGGCGCAGCGTTGATCGGGCAGAAGCTGCACGCAGGGCACGCCGGCGGGCTTGCCATGCGGCATGCCGGGGATGGCTTGGGTGATGGAGGGCGCGATGCAGCAGGCGCCGCAGCCGCTTCGGCATTGCATCGCGGGATTGTGCCGATGCCAGGTGCACGGCAGAGGCGCGCCGCCTAAAATTGAGGCACCACCTTCCTGCGTGCCTGCCCGCACGCCCCTCCCGTGCTTCATCCCACCACTTATGACGTGATCGTCGTTGGCGGAGGCCATGCTGGCTCCGAAGCCGCCTTGGCATCGGCCCGCATGGGCTGCCGCACGCTGCTGTTGACGCACAACATCGAGACACTCGGCCAGATGAGCTGCAACCCCTCCATCGGGGGCATCGGCAAGGGGCATCTTGTCAAGGAGATCGACGCTTTGGGCGGTGCGATGGCCGCGGCCACCGATGAAGCGGGCATCCAGTTCCGAATTCTGAATGCCAGCAAGGGCCCGGCCGTGCGGGCCACCCGCGCCCAGGCCGATCGCGTGCTCTACCGCGCGGCCATCCGGCGCCGTTTGGAAAACCAACCCAACCTCGACATCTTTCAGCAGGCGGTGGACGACCTCATGCTGGAAGTTGACCGTGTGGTGGGGGCTGTCACGCAAGTGGGCATTCGCTTCGCTGCTCGTGCCGTGGTCTTGACGGCGGGTACATTCCTGGATGGCCGCATCCACGTGGGCCTTGAAAACCACAGTGCCGGCCGCGCGGGAGACCCCCCGGCCGTTCGACTTTCAGCCCGTTTGAAGGAGCTGAAGTTGCCCCAGGGGCGGCTCAAGACCGGCACCCCGCCGCGGCTGGACGGGCGCAGCATCGACTTCAGCCGTTGCACGGTGCAGCCCGGCGACGGCATGCCCGGCCCACAAGGGGAGGCGCCCGACACCCCCATGCCGGTGTTCAGCTTCCTCGGCACGCCCGAGCAGCATCCCCGGCAACTGCCCTGCTGGATCACGCACACCAACGAGCGCACCCACGCCATCATCCGCTCCGGCTTTGACCGCAGCCCGATGTTCACTGGCGTCATCGAAGGCGTGGGCCCCCGCTACTGCCCCAGCATCGAAGACAAGATCAACCGCTTCGCCGACAAGGACAGCCACCAGATCTTCCTGGAGCCTGAGGGCCTCACCACCCACGAGTTCTATCCCAACGGCATCTCCACTTCGCTGCCCTTCGACATTCAATTGGCGGCGGTGCACTCGATCCCGGGTTTGGAGAACGCGCATATCGTGCGCCCGGGTTATGCCATCGAATATGACTATTACGACCCGCGCTCGCTGAAGACGAGTTTTGAATCCAAGGCCATTGCAGGTCTGTTTTTGGCCGGTCAGATCAACGGCACCACAGGCTACGAGGAAGCCGCCGCACAAGGCTTGTACGCAGGCGTGAATGCGGCCTTGCAGGTGCAGGATCGAGAGCCTCTGACGGTGGGCCGTGACCAGGCCTACTTGGGTGTTCTGGTCGACGACCTGATCACCAAGGGGGTCACCGAGCCCTACCGGATGTTCACCAGCCGTGCGGAGTACCGCCTGCAGCTTCGTGAAGACAACGCAGATGCGCGCCTGACCGAATTGGGCCGCCAGTTGGGGTTGGTGGACGATGAGCGCTGGGATGCGTTCAATCGGAAGCGCGAGGCTGTTTCACGTGAAACCACGCGCTTGAAGTCCACCTGGGTGCACCCGTCCATCCTTCCGGCGGATGCGGCCGAACGGATCCTCGGTAAGGCACTGGAGCGCGAATACAGCCTAATCGACTTGCTGCGCCGCCCGGGAGTGGGCTTCGATGCCTTGGCGGAAGTGGCGGCCATTGCCAAGCCAGAAGCCGGTGTTTCACGTGAAACGCTCCGGTCGGAATTGGGCGCGGCCTTGGCGGATGCTGTCGTCGAGCAGGTGGAGATTGCCACCAAGTACGCCGGCTACATCGACAAGCAGACCGAAGAAGTGGCCCGTGCCGCCCATTACGAGCATTTGAAGCTGCCCGAATCCCTGGATTACCAGGCGGTGACCGCGCTGAGTTTCGAGGTGCGTCAGAAGCTCAGCCGCCATCGCCCTGAGACGCTGGGGCAGGCCTCCCGCATCTCTGGCATCACGCCAGCCGCCATCTCCCTTCTGTTGGTGCATCTCAAGAAGGGTCGCTTCAAGGGGTTCGAGCCCGCGGGCCAGTCTCGGGGGGGCCAGGTGGATCAGGATACCCCGGCCCTGCAGACGTCCCCGTCCTTCGCAGACGGCGGCGCGCCCGCGCAGGACGCCGCTTGAGCGCCTTCGACCCCCAAGCGCAACTGCCCAGTGCGCTGCAGGCCTTGGGCCTCGATCTCAGCCCGGATGCGCAATCGCAACTGCTGGCCCATCTCGCGCTCATCGCCAAGTGGAACCGGGTCTACAACCTCACCGCCGTGCGCGACCCGGCCGAGATGTTCACCCACCACTTGCTGGACAGTCTGGCGGCGGTGGCGCCTCTGGCCCGCCACTTTCAGGCATTGAAGGGGTCGACAGACGCGGTGCAGCTGTTGGATGTCGGTGCGGGTGCCGGCTTGCCCGGGGTGGCATTGGCCATCGCATTGCCTGAAGTCTGGTCCGCCGCAGGAGCGCGGGGCGCCGCAGCGCCTCTGCGCGTCACATGCGTGGACGCCGTGGCCAAGAAGGCCGGCTTCATTCGCCAGGTGGCTGCGGAATTGGGCTTGATGAACCTCCAGGCCACGCACGGCCGAATCGAAGCGCTCTCCCTGCCTGCCATGAACGTGATCACGTGCAGGGCATTCGCCAGTCTCTCGGATATCGTGCACCTGACCCGCCGACATCTTGCGCCCGGTGGCGTCTGGATGGCCTTGAAGGGTGCGGTACCGCAGGATGAGATGGCCGAGTTGCCGGCTGACATTGACGTGTTTCACGTGGAACCACTGCAGGTGCCGCTTCTTCAGGCCCAGCGATGCCTCGTGTGGATGCGTTGCCGCAGCGGCGCCGCGTGACCCTCGGCCTCAACACCACGGACGTACTCGCCATGCCCTGCTTGTCCTCTTCCATCAACTCAAATCCCTGCGCTACCACGAACCTCTCGAGGGCGCCCCTGCGGCACCGTCGGCGCGTGCCGAGGAAGGTTGCGGCATCCGTCATCTCCGCCTTGGCTGCGCTCGTTCTGGGTCTTCCCACACCTGCGGATGCCCGCCAGCCCGTGGCCGAGGTGCCTGCACTTCAGCCCTTGCCCAGCCTGAGCGTGGCCCCCTACATGGGCCGGTGGTACCAGGTGGCCTACTACCCCAACTTCTTTCAGCGCCAGTGCGTGGCCGACACCTCGGCCACCTACCGTCAACTGGAAAACGGCACTGTGGAAGTCACCAACCGATGCCGCACGGTTTCGGGTGCCTACGATCAGGTGGTGGGTGTGGCGCGGCCCGTGGCCGGGGCGTCGACCATCAACGGCGGCGTGCTGCAACCGGCCCGGCTTGAAGTGAGTTTTCTGCCGGCCTGGCTGCGCTGGACTGGTGTGGGCTGGGGTGCCTACTGGGTGGTGGACCGCCCCGACCATGGCCGTTACGCCATCGTCAGCGAGGGTCGACGGGAGTACCTCTGGGTGTTGTCCCGCACGCCCGAACTCAGCCCGGACGATCGTCAAACCGTTCGTGCGCGGCTGCAAGCCCTGGGCTTCGACCTGGAGCGTCTGAAAGACCATCCCCAGGAAGACGCGCACCATACCGCGCCCAAACCCGCAGGCTCCTGAGCGGAGTTTCAGGCTTGGCCACCAGCCTGGTTTGGCCCGGAGATGGCCTGGTGGGCGCTCTTGTTTTCTCATGAATGAGGCGCAGGATTTGAGCCACTGATCGGCGATAAATACTGTATAAACGTACAGTATTGATTGCCCATCATGTCTTCATTTCCTGCACCTGCAGACTTGGCCTGCGCCGCTTCAGAAGCGGCCCGGCCCTCCCTGGCCCCGCCTGCCCCGACAGGGCGTCAGCGGGCGCCCCATCGCCGTCTTCGCGCTGCCCATGCGCCTGAACTGGCCGACCTGCCCGGGGTGTGGCGTGCCGATGCCTGCGCGGCTCCCACCGGTGCCTGGCCCACGGGCCACGCCGCCCTGGACGCCCAGTTGCCTGGCGGTGGCTGGCCGGCGGGGGGCCTGGTGGAACTGTTGTGCGCCCAGCCCGGTTTGTATGAAGGGGCTTTGCTGGCGCCCCATTGGGCGGCCATGACCCAAGCCCAGCCCGCCGGGCGCCTGGCCTGGGTGACGCTGGGCCACAGCCCCTGGCGCTTGCACGCCCCCGGTGTGCTCCGCCTGGGTCTGCAGCCCGAACAGCTGCTGTGCCTGCAGCCCGCCACCGAAGCCGATGCCGCCTGGGCAGTGGAACAGGTGCTGCACAGCGCCGGCGTGCTGGGCGTTTGGTGGCTCACGCTTCATGCCCAGCCCCAGCACTTGCGCCGCTTGCAGTGGGCCGCGCAGGCGCGTGGCATCCCGGTGTTTGCGTCGCGCCCTTTGGCCTGCCGCCAAGACCCATCTCCTGCGCCCCTGCGTCTGCACCTGCAGGCCGGGCCCGAGCAGTCCTTGCGCGTGCACATTCTCAAGCGCCAGGGCCCCCGGCATGAACAGGCCCTGAACCTGCCTTGCCCCACACCGGTGCATCTCTTGCCTCGCGCCTTGCCGCAACCTCCTGTGCCCTCATCGGTTGAACCCCATGTGGTGGATCGCCCTCTATCTGCCCCAGTGGCCGCTTGAGGCCCTGGGCCCACCGCCCCCCCAAGGCGTCCCTCAGGGCATTGAAGAAGGCGGGCATCTGGTTTGCCTGTGTCCGGCCGCGCGGGAAGCCGGCATCCACGTGGGCATGAGCGTGGCCGCGGCGCAGGCCCGCATGCCCCACATCCAGGTGCGCGCGCGCCAGCCCGATCAGGAAGCCAAGGCCTTGCGCACCCTGGCATTGGCGGCGTTGCGCTTCAGTCCTCATTTGTGCCTGAAACCGGACGGTTTCTTGATCGAGGTGCAGGGCAGTCTGCGGCTGTTCGGAGGCCCCCTGAACCTGTGGCGGCAACTGGTGGATACGGTGGATACCTTTAAAGTCAGCACCCACTTTGCGGCTGCGCCTTATCCAGAGGCGGCCTGGCTGCTGGCCCGCGCGCGTGGGCCGCAGCGCCGCCAGTTCCTCGCTCACCGTGGCCGGGTAGCCTCCTCCTTTCCCGCCCTGGGCGTGGCCCAAAGCCGCCAACCCCAGCCGGTGCGCCAGGCCCTGGACACCCTGCCCGTGGTCGGCGTTCTGCAGGCCTGGGAAGCCCCCGAGGCTGCGCAGCAGCTGCTCACCGGCCTGGGCCTGGCCACCTTGGGTGAGTGGCGGGCCCTGCCGCGGGCCGGGCTGCAGCGCCGAATGGGGGCTGAGCTGCTGCTGCGCCTGGACCGGGCCTACGGTGCCGTACCCGACCCCCGCTCATTCTGGGCACCCCCACCCGCCTTTGATGAGCGGTTGGAGCTGCCCGAGCGCACCCACGACGCTGATCTCATCACACAGGCGCTTGGGCATCTCCTGCAGGCCTTGGAGGGTTGGTTGGCCGTCCATGGCCAATTGGCCCAGGTGATGGCCTTGCACTTTCTCCACGAAGCCCGCCGGCGCGAAGCCCTGCCCGACACGGTGCACACCCTGCGCCTGGCCGCACCCGACCGCCAGGCGGCCGCCCTGCAGCGCCTGTGGGATGAGCGGCTCAAGCGCCACCCTTTGACCGCGCCCGTGGTGGCCTTGCGTCTGGTGCTGCAGGCCGCCGTCGTGCCACAGACATCGGATGTGCAGCAGCCGTTGGCAGCGCCCCAAGAGCCACACGCCGCTTCTTCCACGGCGGTCCCGACGCTGTCCCCCGGCTTCGCCAGCGAAGACCCGGTTGAAATTCGCCGCGCACTGGCCTGGTTGCTGGACCGTCTGCAATCCCGGCTGGGGGCGCAGGCCGTCCAGGGGTTGCGTTGTGAAGACGATCATCGCCCCGAGCGCGCCAGCCGCTGGGTGAACCTGACCGACGAACCTTCTGCTTTTTCTTCTGCGCAGTCTTCTGTCCGGTTTCCTGCCTCATCACCGCCACACATCACGCCAGCCCAGTCTTTCCTGGTAAGCCCGGCGGCCCCATCGCAGCCCCTGTGGCTGCTGCCGCAGCCCGAACCCTTGGCTGAACACCAGGGCCGCCCGGTGCATGGCGGGGCCCCCCTGGTGCTGCGCACACGTGCCGAACGAATCGAGGCCGGATGGTTCGATGGCGAGCCCGTTTGCCGGGACTACCATGTGGCCGAAGGTGCCGACCAACGCCTGCGCTGGGTGTTTCGTCAGCGCCGTGGCGACCAGCAGTCCTGGTTTCTTCACGGCTGGTTCAATTGAACCCGCGAGCCCATCTTCGCGGCCTTCTCCGTGAGCAGCGGGCTGCTCGCCACTGCCCGCGGGCCGTGGGGCACAGTCTGCCGGCCCTTCAGCCGGCCTCCCCCGGTTGCGGGCCTTCGTAACCCCCGATGATCACCAGATCCACCTCTGAAACCGGCTTGCGCAAGGCGATGGCCGCTTGATAGCCCGGCGAATGCCAACAGGCCCGCGCTGCCTCCAGCGAAGGAAACTCGATCACGACATTGCGCGACCGGCTGCTGCCCTCGGGGTTCTCAAAAGAGCCGCCGCGCACCAGAAAGCGCGCCCCGTGTTCCTTGAATGGCGCGGCATTGGCTCGCACGTAGGCTTGGTACTGCTCCACGTCGCGGACGTCGCCGCGGACGATCCAGTAGCCCTTGGGGCCTTGTGATGGGGTGCTCATGTTGGAAACCTCGTGATGTTGAACAAGCAATGGATGCGTGGGTTGAAGCGAGCGCGAACATGGACGAAGACATGAACGGGACTCACCCGCGCTGCACACAGCGTCTCAGCCCGACGGGCAAGCCTGGGTTCGGGCATCTGGCCAATTGGCCCAGGGTTGGAAGCCCAGGGCCGTCATCCGCGCAGACAACTCGGCCAGCGCTTGCACCGATGAAGTGGACCCTGAGCGCTCGGCCACCACATCGGCCACCAACAACTCGCCGCTTTCCGTACCGCACAACGTGATGCGTGGGCGTCCATCGTGCGCACAGGCCAAGGCCTGCACCCGAATGCCGGCCGCTTCCAGCGCCGCCTGGCCCAGTTGACGTTCGGTGGGCCCCAACCGTGAGGGGCCACACTGCAAGGCGCCGGTCGGCCGCGCGAACCGAACAATCTCAACGGTACCGCTGCTGCCGCTGGCCGCCCCAGCCCCACCTCCACACGCGCTCAACACTGCTGCGGCGCACAGCAAAACCCATCGGATGGTCGCGCACGTCGGCGGAGCAGTCCCTGAGGGTGCTTGGGGTGTTCTGGACGTTCGGAAAGTTCGAGACATCGATGAACCTCAGTGGTTCTCAGTGAGCCTGGGGCGACTGAACGCCAGCGGTCTGCGGCCATTGCCGCATCAGGTGTGCCACCACCTCAGCGGCCGGCCATTCACGGCAACCTTGCGGTGATTGTCCGCTCCACAAGGGCGTGAAGTCCGTTCGCCCGGCGGCCTCGGCGTGACGACGCAGGGCCGCCAGTGCGGCGCCGGCCAGTGGAAAGGCAGGCGCGGCCGGGTGCAGGGGATCCATTTCGCGCATGAGCCGGTTCACCAGGCCGCGCGCCGGGCGCCCGGTGAACAGGCGTGTGAGCGCGGTGGGTGCGGTTGTCGCCCCACTGCTTCCAGTAGCGCCGGTAGCGGCCTGTTGAAGTGCCTGCTGGTGCAAGGGTGGCGTGGACGCTTCCGGGCACAGTAAAAACGCCGTCCCCACCTGCACCGCCTGCGCCCCCAGGCGCTGGGCCGCCGCCACAGCCGCCGCATCACCCAGGCCACCCGCGGCCACCACGGGAATCGCGACCGCCGAGCGCAGTTCGGCCAACAGCGCGTGCAAGGGCATCTGGCCGCTGAGGTCGTTGTCGGGCCGCAGGAAGTGGCCGCGATGCCCGCCCGCCTCAAGCCCCTGGGCGATCACGGCGTCCACCCCTCGGGCTTGCAGCCAAAGCGCCTCGTCCACCGTGGTGGCCGAGCTCAGAACCAAAGCCCCGCAGGCCTTCACGCGGTCCAGCAGTTCAGGCGCGGGCAGGCCGAAGTGAAAACTCACCACCGGTGGCCGTGCGACCTCCAATACCGCTGCCAGATCCGCATTGAAGGGTTGGCGTTGGGGCGCTGCCGATGCCGCCTGGGGATCCAGGTTCCATTCGGCGCAATAGGGTGCCAACAGCCGGCGCCAGCCGGCTTCCCGGTCAGCGTCCTCCACCGGGGGCGTGTGGCAGAAGAAGTTGACGTTGTAGGGCAGGCCGTGGACGCCCAAGTCCTGGCGCAGCCGCTGCAATTCCCGCTCCAGGGCTGCCGCGTCGAGCATGGCCGCCGGTAACGAGCCCAGGGCCCCGGCGCGCGAAACCGCGGCGGCCAGGGCACTGCCTTGCACGCCCGCCATGGGGGCCTGGATCAGGGGCTGCTGCAGGCGCGCCAGCAGCTTTGACCATGCTGAACGGGACATGGATTCAAGCCCCAGGCCCGCACAGCGGCCGGTTGGAGACGGTGAAAGGTGCCATGGGCTCGATTCTGTCGGAGGTCGGCGGCGATGGGAAACGCTGGGAATCGTTCGCAAGGGTGCCCCCGAAGTGTGGCCCACAAGGGGGATTCAATACTGTATAAATCATCAGTATGCTGCCTCCCTATGCCGAACTTCACTGCCGCAGCAACTTCAGTTTTCTCACCGGGGCCTCGCACCCGGAAGAGTTGCTGGCGCGTGCCGCGGAACTGGGCTACGAAGCCCTGGCCATCACCGACGAATGTTCGGTCGCCGGCGTGGTGCGCGCGCATGAAGAACTCAAGCGGCAGCGAGAAAAAGCGGCTTCATCGGCTTCATCCGGTACGGCGGTCAGTGCACCGCCCATTAGGCTGCTCCTGGGCACCCATCTGGAAGTCTCGCCTTTCCAACCAGACCATCCAGACCAGCGGCCCCAGGAGTCCCAGACGCTGCCACCAGGGGCGGAAGTTGCAGGCCCCCAAGACCTACCCGGTCATCCGCCCGCCCCACCCCCAGCCGTCTTGGAGCAGGGCCTGCGGGTGGTGCTGCTGGCGCATAACCGAACGGGCTGGGGCGACCTGTGCGAGCTCATCACGCTGTCCCGCGCCCGCTGCGCCAAGGGGCACTACTGCACCTGGCCGCAGGACCTCCTGGCCCACCAGGCCCTGGCCCACTGCACAGTGCTGCTCATCGCCCGCCGCGAAGACAGCCTGGCCACCCTGCTGGCGCAGGCCCGCTGGTGTGCCCAGGCCTTCGGTGCCCGCGCCGCGCTGGCCATCGAACGCCTCTTGTGGGCTGACGATTCCCTGCTCATGGAACGGGTGCAGGCCGTGGTAGTCCAGCTCCAAAGTGAAGGCCTGAGCCTGCCCATTGCCGCCGCCGGTGATGTCCTCATGCACCGCCGCTCGCGCAAGCCGGTGCAGGACACCCTCACTGCCATCCGTCTGCGCCGGCCTTTGTCGGCCTGCGGCACCGCCCTGGCGCGCAATGCCGAACAGCATCTGCGCTCGCGCCTTCAGCTTGCGCAGCTCTACCGCCCGCAATGGCTGCAGGCCACGGTCGACATCGCCCGGCGCTGCCCCTTCAACCTCAGTGAACTGCGCTACGAATACCCCGCCGAACTGGTGCCTGAAGGCCGTACGCCCATCGAACATCTGCGCGCCCTCACGGCCGAAGGCGCGCTGCAACGCCACCCCGGCGGCGTCCCGCCCAGTGTGCAGGTGCAAATCGAACGCGAATTCGAACTCATCGAGGCCCTGCACTACGAACCGTTCTTTCTCACCGTGCACGACATCGTGCGCTTCGCCCGCAGCCGCGGCATCCTCTGTCAGGGCCGGGGCTCGGCTGCGAATTCGGCCGTGTGTTGGTGCCTGGGCATCACCGAAGTCGACCCCACGCAAACCACCCTTCTGTTCGAACGTTTCATTTCGCGCGAACGGGCCGAACCGCCCGACATCGACGTCGACTTCGAGCACGAACGGCGCGAAGAGGTCATCCAGTACATCTATGCCAAGTACGGTGAACACCGCTGCGCGTTGGCCGCGGCCGTCACCGCGTACCGCAGTCGCGGGGCGGTGCGGGATGTGGGCGCTGCGCTCGGCCTGGACGCCTCCATCATCGACCAGGTGGCGCGTTCGGTGCACGGCTTCGACGACCCCCAGCGCTTGGAACGCAGCCTTGCTGAATTGGGCCTGGAGGCGCAGTCCCCTCTGCTGCAGCGTTGGTTGCAGCTCGTGCAGGCCTTGCATCGGTTTCCCCGCCACCTGTCCCAGCACACCGGCGGCTTCGTGATTGCGGCCGGCCTCTTGTCCCGCCTGGTCCCCATCGAGCCGGCGGCCATGGACAACCGGCGCGTCATCCAGTGGGACAAGGACGACCTGGAATCCCTGGGCCTCTTGAAGGTGGACGTGCTGGCACTGGGCATGCTCACCGTCATCCGCAAGACGCTGCATCTCATGACGCAGTGGCACGCATGGCCGCATGCTGAACCCCACCACCGCCGCGCTGACGAAGCCGGCAGCTGGCGCATGCAGGACATCCCGCGTGAAGACGCCGCCACTTTCGCCATGGCCTGCGGCGGCGACACCGTCGGTGTCTTCCAGATTGAAAGCCGCGCCCAGCAAACCATGCTGCCGCGGCTCAAGCCCCGTACCTTCTACGACCTCGTGGTTCAGGTGGCCATCGTGCGGCCCGGTCCCATCCAGGGTGGCATGGTGCACCCCTACCTCAAGCGTCGCGTGCTGCGCGAACAGGGGCAACTTTCGCCCTCGCCCTATCCGGCATTGGACGTGGCACTCGGCCGCACCTTGGGCGTGCCCATCTTTCAGGAACAGGTGATGCAGATCTGCGTCATCGCCGCCGGTTTCACGCCGGGCGAGGCCGATGGCCTGCGCCGTTCCATGGCTGCCTGGCGCAAGAAGGGCGAGCTGCATGTGTTCCACGACCGCATCGTGCAGGGCATGGTCCAGCGCGGGTATCCGCTGGATTTCGCCCAGGGCATCTTTCGCCAGATCGAAGGCTTCGGCGAATACGGCTTCCCGGAAAGCCATGCCTACAGCTTCGCGCTGCTCACTTACCTCAGCGCCTGGATGAAGTGCCATGAACCTGAGGCCTTCCTGGCCGCCCTGCTCAATTCGCAACCCATGGGCTTTTATGCGCCTTCGCAGTTGGTGCAGGACGCGCGCCGGCATAGGGTGGTGGTGCATCCGGTGGATGCCGCGTACAGCGAATGGGATTGCAGCCTGGAGCCGGCGACTGGTGGGGCTGCGGCGCCCGCAGCTGGCCGCCCCGCCGTGCGCCTGGGCCTGCGCATGGTCAGCGGCTTGTCTGAGGCGGTGGCGCATCGGTTGGTACAGGCACGGGCGCAGGCGCCATTCCAGGACGTGCAGGACATGGCCATGCGCGCGGGCCTGCAGCCCGCTGATCTCCAGCGCCTGGCCCGCGCCGACGCCCTTCACAGCCTGGCGGGGCACCGTCGTCTGCAGCTTTGGCAGGCCAGCGGCGCGCAGGTGCTCTCCCATCGCTCTGCCCGTCAAACCCAACTTGGTGTCACGGGCGACCTCTTCGCCCAGCTTCCCGCGCCCGAGCCCCACACCCCGGCGCTGTCGCCCGCACCTGAGGGCCAGGCCATCACACTGGACTACGCCAGCACCGGCCTGAGTCTGCGCCGGCATCCATTGGCCCTGATGCGCCCGCGCCTGCATCGTCGCGGCTGGCGCAGCGCGCAGGAACTCCAGCAACTGCCCGATGGCCGCCGCGCCTGGGCCTGCGGTCTGGTCACCATGCGCCAACAACCCGCCACGGCCAAGGGCACCACCTTCATCACCCTGGAAGACGAAACCGGCTGTCTGAACGTCATCGTCTGGCGTGACATCCGTGAACGTCAGCGCCTGGTGGTGCTCAACGCGCGGCTGCTGGCCGTGGTGGGTGAGTGGCAAAACCGTGAGGGGGTCATGCATCTGGTGGCCCGCCGCCTTCTGGACGTCTCGGCCTGGCTGGGGGAGTTGGGTCGCGTCACCGCCTCCCGTGATTTCCGATGAATGGGTACCGCATCACCAACGACCACCCCCATTCGAGGGATGGACAGGCGTGGAATGTTCTCTTACGGTGTTCGGCTGCCGCTTTCCGTCTCATCGGTGCGGTTTGTGCACGCCTGTTCAGGTGCCTGACTGCGCCGCGCGGAGTCGATCAACCAACCGCCATGTACCCCGCATCTGACCCGTCCTCCAGGCCCCACCAGTCCACTTCGTCTGACGAAAGGCTGCAGCTCATCAGCGTGCGGGCCGCACGTGCGGTGTTCGCCATCAGCGGTCTGATGGCCGCCGTGGGCTCCCTGCTGCTGGCTTGGGCCTACGTCTCCGGCTATGAGCAGACGGCCCCCGCGTCGGTGCTGTGGCTGAGCTTTGCGCTCATCTCCTTTGGCCTGTGCTTCCTGCCATCCGAAAGGGTGCGGCAGAGCGGCCTTGCCGCGTTTTTGGCCTTGGGCATCACCGCGCTGCTGATTAATGCCGTCCTGCGGGCCCAGGGCGTGCAAACGGTCGGCCTGATCTTCCTGCCCTTGTTGCTGCTGCCGACAGCGCTGCTGTGCCGCCCAATTCATGCGTGGTTGCTCACGCTGTGGTCGGTGGTCGGTCTCTTGGTGCTGTACAACGGCCAGAGCCTCAACCTTTGGAAAACCCTTGATCCGCCGCCCGAGGCTTTCGTCAGCCTCGTGGGATTGCTGTTGGCCTGCGCAATGGCTGTGTTCGTCGGCATGCGCATCGCCATGCGGTTTGCACAGGCCGAGCGCCTCAGCGTTCAGCACGAGATGCGCTACCGGGACCTCTTCGACCGGCTTCCCTCGGGTGTGGTGCTGCATGACAAGGCCACGGTGCTGGACGCCAACCGCGCAGCACTCCAGATGGTGGGAGAGCCTCGCCGCGACGCTTTCATTGGGCGTGATCTGCGCGACTACATCGCGGACGAAACCTCCCGGACTGAGTTCCTGGCCAGGCTTGAGCAACTCATCGAAGGCCTGCCCGGAGACACCCTGCCGGCCACTGACGCCATGGTGGTGCGCAAGGGGCAAGCCCCAGTGCGGGTGCGCACCACCACCACCATCCTGCGCGAGACCCAGCGCCATACCGCCTTGGGTTTTCTTCTGGGCAATGAAACGGGACAGCGCCCCTTGTTCCTGAGCTTCATGCTCGATGACACCGTGCGCCACAAGGCCCAGGCCGACATGGTGCGGGTGAAGACCCTGCTGGAAGCGGTCCTCTCCAACAGCCCCTACGCCTTCTCCCTCACCCGCAAATCCGACGGCCTCATCGTCGAATGCAACACCGCCTACGAAGCCCTGGTTGGCCGCAGCCGTGCCGAACTCATCGAGCGCAGTTCACTCGACCTGGGCATCTGGGCCCGCCCAGAAGACCGAACGCGCTTCATCGCCGGCCTGGAGGCCGGTGGGCGGGGCGATGCCGAGCAGGTGCTGCGCTTCGTCGATGCCGCAGGCAAGCACCGGCTCGTGAAGGGGCGAGGAGCCTTCGTCAGCTTCGACGGCCAGGACTACGTGCTGCTCATGGGGCGCGACGTCACGGAGTCCACACGCCGAGAAGCCGAGCAGCAGACCGTGTTGCAGAACGCGCCCCTCGGCGTGGCGACCACCTTGGGCAACGTCATCGTTTCGGCCAATCCGCGCGTCCATGACATCTTCAGAGTACCCCAAGGCACGCTGGTCGGCATGCGCACACGGGACCTGTGGATGAGCCGCAACCGGCATGACCGGCTCGAAGAGCGCGTCCTCAACGATCTCATCACCAATGGCGGCGCTCGATTCGAGGAAACCTTCTCCCCCGATGACGAGCAGACCACGCTGCGCCTGATCGGCAGCGTCCTGCCCGACACCGAGGAAGGCCCCCGCCGCGTGGTGTGGATCGTGGAGGACATCACGCAGGAGCGGCTCACTGAAAAGGCGCTGCAGGCCACGGCACAGGCGGCCAAGGCCGCCAGCCTGGCCAAGAGTGCCTTCCTGGCCAACATGAGCCACGAACTGCGCACGCCGCTCAACGGCATTCTGGGTCTGCTGGACTTGGCGCTCGAATCCGAATCCGACACCACCGTGCAGCGCCATCAGGTGGAGTTGGCCCGCGAGAGCTCCCGTGTGCTGTCCGACCTTCTCAACGACGTCCTGGACCTCTCCCGCATCGAAGCCGGCCGCCTGGAAATCGAATCCACGCCCTTTGACCTGCGCCGCCTCCTAGATTCGGTGCGCACGGTGCACGAGGTGCTCGCCGAGAGCCGCGGCCTTCTGCTGCGCTTCGAGGTTCATCTGGGCCCCAACCCGCAGGTTTGGGTCCTGGGCGACCCCACCCGGGTCCGCCAGATCCTCAACAACTACCTCTCCAATGCCTTGAAGTTCACGGCCACGGGTGAGGTGGTGGTGCGTGTGGGGCGCCGAAGTGGACCGGCCGACCAAGGCCCCGTGCAGATGGAAGTGCTGGACACCGGCCCGGGCATCACGCCTGCCGTGCAGTCCCGCCTGTTCTCGGCATTCGAGCAGGGCGACGCTTCGGCTGCCCGGCGCCAAGGTGGCAGCGGCCTGGGGCTGGCCATCTGTCGTGAGCTGGCCACCCTCATGCAGGGTCAGGTCGGGGTGGAGAGCGAACCCGGCCGCGGCTCGCGGTTCTGGGTGGAGCTACCCTTGCCCCCCAGCGCACCGGCCGACTCCGCCCTCGCGGCCCAGGCGCCCACGCCCGATTTGTCGGGCCTGCGGGTGCTCGTGGCCGAAGACAACCAGGTGAATATGCTCATCACCACCGCCATGCTGGAGCCTGCCGGTGCCCGAGTGACCGGCGTGTCCAACGGCCAAGCGGCTCTCCACGCCGTGCTGCAGGCCGACGCCCAGGATGACGCCTTCAGCCTTCTGCTCATGGACATCCAGATGCCCGACATGGATGGTCTGCAGGCCACGCAGGCCCTTCGGCTGACGCACGGCGCAAGCCGTTTGCCCATCATTGCGCTGACCGCCGGCGCCTTGCAGACCGAGCGCGATGCCGCCCTGCAGGCGGGCATGGACGACTTCGTCACCAAGCCGGTGGACCGTGTCCATCTGCTGGCCTGCGTGGCTCGGCATGCAGTCCGCCACTCAAGCCCCTCAATCTCCTCCACCCCCTCCACCAGTCTGTTAGCCTAGAGGTTTGACGCCACGCCCCATCCCTGAACTTCAAGCCCCCACCATGCCCCGCATCTTCTGCATCGCCAACCAGAAAGGCGGCGTCGGCAAAACCACCACCACTGTGAACTTGGCCGCGGGCCTGGC
Organism: Rubrivivax sp.; assembly: GCA_027487995.1. Taxonomy (GTDB): domain Bacteria; phylum Pseudomonadota; class Gammaproteobacteria; order Burkholderiales; family Burkholderiaceae_C; genus RFTU01. The sequence goes on from JAIYCN010000116.1 coordinate 20,799, forward strand.
GCGCATCGGCCAGCGCGTGCTGGTGGTGGACCTGGACCCTCAGGGCAATGCCAGCATGGGCTCGGGCGTCGACAAGCGCACCCTTGAACTCAGCGTCTACGACGTGCTCTTGGAGCAGGCCGGCATTGCGCAAGCGCGCCGCCGCAGCGAAAAGGGGGGCTACGACGTGCTGGCGGCCAACCGGGAACTGGCCGGCGCGGAAGTGGAGTTGGTGGGGCTGGAGCGCCGCAACACCCGTCTGCGCGACGCGCTGGCCGCCGTGGCAGGCGACTACGACTTCGTCCTCATCGATTGCCCCCCTTCATTGAGCCTTCTCACGCTCAACGGCCTGTGCAGTGCCCACGGGGTGGTGGTGCCCATGCAGTGCGAATACTTCGCGCTTGAAGGCCTGACGGACCTCGTCAACACCATCAAGCAGGTGCACGCCAACCTCAACCGGGACCTGCAGATCATTGGCTTGCTGCGCGTGATGTTCGACCCCCGCATCACCCTGCAGCAGCAGGTAAGCGACCAACTCAAGTCGCACTTCAAGGACAAGGTCTTCGACACCGTCATCCCGCGCAATGTGCGCTTGGCCGAAGCCCCCAGCTACGGGCAGGCCGGTGTGGTGTTCGACCCGTCATCGCGGGGCGCCCAGGCCTACATCGCCTTCGCACAGGAGATGGTCTCCCGCGTGGACAAGATGCGCTGAGCGCCGTCGGGCTACACAGTAGCCCAAGCGCCCAGCCGAGCTACAGCCCAAGCCCTTCCTCGCAGCCCAGGTGCACGTTCATGCTCTGAACGGCCGCACCACTGGCGCCCTTGCCCAGGTTGTCCAGCCGCGCCATCAGCACCACCTGCGTGGCGTTGCTGAACACGAACAGGTCCACCCGGTTGGTGTCGTTGCAGACCTGCACGTCGAAGAAACCACTGGTCAGCGTGTCCGGGTCACCCAGCGGCATCACGCGCACGAAACGCTCGCCCTCGTAGTGCCGCGCAAGCGCTTGTTGGATCGCCTCACCCTTGGTCCCGGGCTTCAACGCCGACAGGTGCAGCGGCACGCTCACGCACAGGCCCTTGTAGAAGCTGCTGACGATGGGCATGAACACCGGCGCCACCTTCAGCCCAGTGTGCGCCATCATCTCGGGGATGTGCTTGTGCGCCAGGCCCAAGGCATAGGGCCGCGGCGAGCGCAGCAGCGGGTCGCCACCCGACAAGGCAGCCGCCTCGTACTGCTCGATCATCTTCTTGCCGCCACCGGAATAGCCGGTGATCGACGTCGCCGTCACGCCCATTCCCGCATCCACCAGCCCCGCGTCCACCAGCGGCCGCATCAGAAGGATGAAGGCGCTGGCATGGCAGCCCGGGTTGGCAATGCGCTTGGACGCCCGGATGGCTTGGCGCTGCCCCGCCCACAACTCCGGCAGCCCGAACACCCAGGCGGGATCGGTGCGAAACGCCGTGCTCGCGTCAATCAGGCAGGTCTTGGGGTTGGTCACCAGCGAAGCGGCTTCGCGCGAGGCCGCATCGGGCAGGCACAGGAACGCCACATCGGCCGCGTTGAGCAGGCGGGCGCGTTCGGCCACGTCCTTGCGCTTGTCGGCGTCGATGCGCAGCACTTCGATGTCTGGCCGCGCGGCCAGGTATTCGTGGATGCGCAAGCCGGTGGTGCCTTCCTGGCCGTCAACGAAAACCGTGTGGCGCTGGTTCATGGGTGGGGGTGTCCTGATCGATCGAGTGCGGGGGATGGTCAACCGGCTGCGCGACAGCCGGTGCAAACCCTCAAGGATAAGCCAGCCCCATGAAGCCCCCGTGGCGGCACAATGCCTGACCTCACCTGCAGCCGCTCCACCTTCCGATGGCAACCAAGAAAAAAGGACTGGGCCTGGGCCTGGAGGCCTTGTTGGGCCCCAGCACCAGCACCAACGCCGACGAAAGCAACCAAGGCGGCACCCGCCTGATGCGCATCAGCCAGTTGCGTCCCGGCCAGTACCAGCCGCGCCGCATCATGGACGAGGGGTCTCTCTACGAGCTGGCCGAAAGCATCCGTACCCAGGGCGTGATGCAGCCTCTGCTGGTGCGCCCGGTGGGCCAAAGCGGCTACGAGATCATCGCGGGCGAACGGCGCTTCCGGGCCTCGCAGTTGGCGGGCCTGGATGAAGTGCCCGTGCTTATCCGCGAGGTGGGCGACGAGCAGGCCGCCATCATGGCCCTGGTGGAGAACATGCAGCGGGAAGACCTCAACCCGCTGGAAGAGGCGCAGGGCCTGCAGCGGCTGGTGCAGGAGTTCAAGTTCACCCATGAGCAGGCCGCGCAAGCCGTGGGCCGCTCGCGCAGTGCGGCCACCAACCTGTTGCGCTTGTTGCAGTTGTCGCCCGCGGTTCAGCAGATGCTGATGGCCGGAGACCTGGACATGGGCCACGCCCGTGCCCTGCTGCCCTTGGACGGCGCGCAGCAGGTGTTGGTGGCGTCGGAAGTGGCTGCGCGCAAGCTCTCGGTTCGCGAAGCCGAGCGCCTGGCCGCCCGCGTGCTCAAGCCGGATGCCGGCAGGTCCAACCAAGGCACCAAGGCCGCCGGAAAGAGCCGCGACATCGCCCGCGTGGAAGAGGCCCTCTCAGACCATCTGGCCGCGCCCGTGGAGATCCGCATCCAGCGCCGCACCAAGCGCGGTGAGGCGGGTGAGGTGTCCATCGGCTTCGGGTCCCTTGAAGAGCTCAACGGGTTGCTGCAGCGTCTGGGCCTCACCGACAACTGACCGCGGCGTGTAGCACTTGCGGCTTCAAGGCCATTGCGTTGATGCAAGTGGCCCAGCAGCGGTTTCATCCGCTTGCACCTCTTGCAATCCTCTTACCTGAGGATCGGTGACGCGGCTCATCCGCGCAGCGAAACTGTAACCTGCTGTTGTAAGCCACCCGCTGCCGATCCACAAGCCCGTTCTTTCCTGCCCCACTTCAGGTGTCGGAATCATCGGCGCCCCGGTTGTCCGCCACCTCGCCTTGTGTCACTATCAATCAACGGTAGGCGTTCAACCAGATCAGGCGGTAACAAGGCAGCAACAGAGCGACGATCCACCCACGACCGGAAAGCTCTGATGGCGCCCGGGCCCAGTCAAGCCGGGACTCCATCAGATCTTCCCAGACACCGGGCATGGCATGCGCCTTGCTCGGGTCTTCCTGAACACGCAAAGGAGGTCCGACATGGATGTGGTTCAACATTTCGCTGCTCGCTTCGAGCGCACCCGCGAGGAAGAGCTCACGCTCGAGGAGTACCTCGCCGAATGCAAGCGCAACCCGCTGTCCTACGCCACGGCGGCCGAGCGCATGCTCAAGGCCATCGGCGAGCCCAAGATGGTCGACACGCGCAACGACCCGCGTCTGTCGCGCATCTTCGCCAACAAGGTCATCAAGATCTACCCGGCCTTCGCCGAGTTCTACGGCATGGAAGAGGCCATCGAGCAGGTGGTGTCCTATTTCCGACACGCCGCGCAAGGGCTTGAGGAGAAGAAGCAGATCCTCTACCTGCTGGGGCCCGTGGGCGGCGGCAAAAGCTCGATTGCCGAGCGCCTGAAGCAACTCATGCAGGAGGTGCCCTTCTACGCCATCAAGGGCAGCCCGGTGAACGAGAGCCCGCTGGGCCTCTTCGACCCCACCGAGGATGGCGACATCCTGGAGAAGGAATACGGCATCCCGCGCCGCTACCTCAACCGCATCATGAGCCCTTGGGCCGTGAAGCGTCTGGAGGAGTTCGGCGGCGACATCCGGCAGTTCAGGATCGTCAAGCGCCACCCCAGCATCTTGAAGCAGGTGGGCATCGCCAAAACCGAGCCGGGCGACGAGAACAACCAGGACATCTCTTCACTGGTGGGCAAGGTCGACATCCGCAAGCTGGAAAGCTACGCGCAGGACGACCCCGATGCCTACAGCTACAGCGGTGGGCTGTGCCTGGCCAACCAGGGGTTGCTGGAATTCGTGGAGATGTTCAAGGCCCCCATCAAGGTGCTGCACCCCTTGCTCACCGCCACGCAGGAGGGCAACTTCAAGGGCACCGAGGGCTTTGGCGCCATCCCCTTTGATGGGGTGGTGCTGGCGCACAGCAACGAAAGCGAGTGGAAGGCGTTTCGCAACAACAAGAACAACGAAGCCTTCCTGGACCGCATCTACATCGTGAAGGTGCCTTACTGTCTGCGTGTGAGCGAAGAGGTCAAGATCTACGAGAAGCTGTTGAAGAACTCGTCACTCTCGCAGGCCACCTGCGCGCCGGGCACGCTGAAGATGATGAGCCAGTTTGCCATCCTCACGCGCCTGAAGGAGCCCGAGAACTCCTCGCTGTTCTCGAAGATGCAGGTGTATGACGGCGAGAATCTGAAGGACACCGACCCGCGCGCCAAGAGCCACCAGGAGTACCGCGACTACGCTGGCGTTGATGAAGGCATGAGCGGCGTGTCCACGCGCTTTGCCTTCAAGATCATCTCCAAGGTCTTCAACTTCGACAGCACCGAGGTGGCCGCCAACCCGGTGCACCTGATGTACGTGCTGGAGCAGCAGATCGAGCGCGAGCAGTTCCCGGGTGACACCGAGCAGAAGTACATCGGGTTCATCAAGGAGCAGCTGGCGCCGCGCTATGCGGAGTTCATCGGCAAGGAAATCCAGACGGCGTACTTGGAAAGCTACAGCGAGTACGGCCAGAACATCTTCGACCGCTACGTGACGTACGCGGACTACTGGATCCAGGACCAGGAGTACCGCGACACCGACACCGGCGAGGTGTTCGACCGTGGGTCGCTGAACGCCGAACTCGAGAAGATCGAGAAGCCCGCAGGCATCGCCAACCCGAAGGACTTCCGCAACGAGATCGTCAACTTCGTGCTGCGCGCCCGCGCCAACCACCAGGGCCGCAACCCCTTGTGGACCAGCTACGAAAAGCTGCGTTCGGTGATCGAGAAGAAGATGTTCTCCAACACCGAAGAACTGCTGCCCGTCATCAGCTTCAACGCCAAGGCCAGTGCGGATGATGCGAAGAAGCACGAGGACTTCGTGCAGCGCATGGTCGCCAAGGGCTACACGCCCAAGCAGGTGCGGTTGCTCTGCGAGTGGTATCTGCGCGTACGCAAATCAAGCTAGACATGCTTCAACAAATCATTGACCGCCGCCTTTCCGGCAAGAACAAGTCGGTGGGCAACCGCGAGCGCTTCCTGCGCCGGCACAAGGAGCAGATCAAGGAGGCCGTCAAGCGCGCGATCGACGGCCGAGGCATCCGCGACGTTGAGCGCGGTGAGGACGTCACCATCCCGAAGAAGGACCTCAACGAGCCGGTGTTCCACCACGCGCAGGGCGGCGTGCGCGAAGTGGTGCACCCCGGCAACCGCGAGTACCTGCAGGGTGACCGCATCGAGCGCCCACCAGGCGGTGGCGGTTCGGGTGGCTCGGGAAAAGGCCAGGCCAGCGACAGCGGTGAAGGCGAGGATGACTTTGTCTTCACGCTGACGAAGGAGGAGTTCATGGACGCCTTCTTCGAAGACCTGGCCCTGCCGCATCTGGTGCGCACGCAATTGGCCGAGGTGCCCGAATACAAGACGCACCGCGCCGGGCTCACCGCCGATGGCACGCCCAACAACCTGCATGTGGTGCGCAGCCTGCGCGGCTCACTGGGCCGCCGCATTGCGCTGGGCACGCCCAAGCGCGCGGCGCTGCAGGACCTGCAGCAGGAATTGGACGAACTGGAAGCGCAGCCCTCCAAGGATGACCTCGTCCACGCGCGCATCGTGCAGTTGAAGGAAGACATCGCCGCGCTCAAGCGCCGCATCGAGAACATCCCCTTCCTCGACCCCATCGACCTGCGCTTCCGCAACCGCGTGCGCACGCCCGTGCCCAGCGCCAAGGCGGTGATGTTCTGCCTGATGGATGTCTCGGGTTCGATGGACGAGCAGCGCAAGGAACTCTCCAAGCGTTTCTTCATCCTGCTCTACCTCTTCCTCA
>JAIYCN010000272.1 GCA_027487995.1 Rubrivivax sp.
CATGATCTGCAACGGGCTGGCGATGTGCTCGGGCTTGCCGATGGGCTTGCGCTCCCACGACTCGCTCAAGCCTGGCAGATGCAGGTTCGACACCGAGAAACCGGTGAGGCCCGCCTTCGGGCGAGCGCCGCGCCCGGTGGCGCCCTCGTCGCGGATTTCACCGCCGGCGCCGGTGGCCGCACCGGGGAACGGTGATATGGCCGTGGGGTGGTTGTGGGTCTCCACCTTCATCAACACATGGGCCACCTCACGATGGGCCCCATAGGGCTTGGCACCGGCCGCACGCGGGTCGGGCTGCCAGCGCTCGATTTCGTGGCCTTCCATCACGGATGCGTTGTCGTGGTAGGCCACGATGGTGTGCTGGGGGCTGGTCTTCTCCGTGTGGCGGATCATGCCGAACATGGAGTGGGGTTGGGGCACGCCGTCGATGGTGAACTCGGCGTTGAAGATCTTGTGGCGGCAGTGTTCGCTGTTGGCCTGCGCGAACATCATCAGTTCAACATCGCTGGGGTTGCGGCCCAGTTGGGTGAAGGCCTGGACCAGGTAGTCGATCTCGTCGTCGGACAGAGCCAGGCCCCATTGCGCATTGGCGGTTTGCAGCGCGGCGCGACCGCCGCCCACCACGTCCACTGTGGCCATGGGCTCGGCCTTGCGGGCGTCGAACAGAGCGCGTGTGGCCTCCAGCGACCCCGCCACACTTTCGGTCATGCGGTCATGCAGGGCCAGGGCGGCGGCCTGCTGTTCCTCAGACGTGAAATCCGCCGATGCACCGGCGAGTTTCTTCAGGAGACCGGTGGGACGATGGAGGGTGTAGTCGGTGACGCGTTCGATGCGCCTGACCGGCAGCCCGCAGTTGTGCGCAATGTCGGTGGCCTTGCTGGCCCACGGAGAAACGGTTCCCAGGCGCGGCATGACGACCACGCGACCGGTTCCACCATTCTGGGCACCCTCATCCGAAAGCGCTCCGTCCAACAATTCAGCCACCGCCTGGCGCTGCTCATGCCCGAGTTCCTGCTCGGCCCACACCCAGTAGACATGGCGGCTGGAAAGCCCCTCCACGCGTGGCACGGACACCTGAACCTGCCGCAGCAGCGACTGGAGGCGGAATTCCGAGTGGGCGGCGCGGCCGAAGACGGGAAAGACAAGCGAGGAAGGAGAAGTCATGCGGACCCGGGGCTGCGCTGAGGACAACCCGTGATTTTAGGTGAGGCCCCTGCGGCCGACCGACACGGGTGGGATAATTGCGCCATGGCGTTCACGATCAAGTCTGCTTCCGATATCGAGGGCATGCGCACGGCATGCCGCCTGGCCTCCGAGGTGCTGGACATGCTCACCGAGCATGTGAGGCCAGGTGTGAGCACCGAGCGTCTGGACCAGTTGGCGCACGACTACATCGTGCAGGTGCAAAAGGCCATCCCCGCACCGCTGAACTACGCGCCGCCGGGCTACATCCCCTACCCCAAGTCGATCTGCACGTCGGTCAACCACCAGATCTGCCACGGCATTCCCAACGAACGGCCGTTGAAGAGCGGCGACATCGTGAACGTCGACATCACCGTCATCAAGGACGGCTGGCACGGGGACACCAGCCGCATGTTCGTGGTGGGGGATGGCTCCATTGCGGCCAAACGCCTGTGCACCATCACCTATGACGCCATGTGGCGGGGCATTGCCAAGGTCAAGCCTGGCGCGCGGCTGGGCGACATTGGCCACGCCATCCAAACCTTCGCCGAAGGCCTGGGCTTCTCGGTGGTGCGCGAATTTTGCGGCCACGGGATCGGCCAGAAATTCCATGAAGAGCCGCAGGTGCTGCACTACGGCCGACCGGGCACGCTGGAAGAGCTGGTGCCGGGCATGACCTTCACCATCGAGCCGATGATCAACGCCGGCCGCCGCGAGATCCGTGAATTGGGGGACGGCTGGACCATCGTCACCAAGGACCGCTCACTTTCAGCACAGTGGGAACACACCGTGCTGGTCACCGAAACCGGCTACGAGGTACTGACCCTGTCCGCCGGTTCCCCGCCGCCGCCGGCCTTCATCTCGGGCGCGGCCTGACCACGCCGATGAGCGCCCTGCCCTCGGGGGCCCCCACGCTGTCGGAGTTGAGGCAGCGCCACAAGGAAGCCAAGCAGGCCCTGATCGACGCTTTCGTGGCCAAGCGGCCCAGTGCGGCAGCCACCGGCCGTCTGCTGCGCGGTTTGGCCCAACTGACCGACCGCACCCTGGTTGAAGTGGCGCAGCATGCCGCGCTGCCCGCTGAGGTCACCGTGGTGGCTGTGGGAGGTTATGGCCGCGGCGAGCTGTTCCCTCATTCGGATGTGGATGTGCTGCTGCTCTTGCCCCGGGACAAGGAAGAGGATGCGGCACTTCAGGAGCGCATGGGTGCCTTCATCACCGCCTGCTGGGATTGCGGGCTGGAGATCGGCTCGTCCGTTCGCTCGGTGCTGCAGTGCGCGAGTGATGCGCTGTCGGATGTGACGATCCAAACGGCCCTGTTGGAATCGCGGCGGGTGCGCGGTTCTGCCCGGGTGTTTGCGGACTTCCTGCAGGTGACCTCGGCGGTGATGGACCCCGAGGCCTTCCTGCGGGCCAAGACGCTGGAGATGTACCAGCGGCACCAGAAGTACGAGGACACCCCCTACGCGTTGGAGCCCAACTGCAAGGAGAGCCCTGGAGGACTGCGCGACCTGCAGGTGTTGGTGTGGGTGGCGCGCGCCGCGCGCTACGGCCGTACATGGGCTGAATTGGCTGCTCGCGGGATCGTCACACGTTTCGAGGCTGACCAACTCGGCCGCAACGAAGCGCAGCTCAAGACGATTCGCGCGTGGCTGCATGTGGTGGCCAACCGGCGGGAAGACCGGCTGGTGTTCGATCTGCAGACCCAGTTGGCCGAGCGCATGGGGTTCAAGGCCGCCAAAGGGCAGCGGGTGTCCGAAGCCCTGATGCGCCGCTACTACTGGGCGGCCAAGGCCGTGGTGCAGCTCAACCAGATCGTGATGCAGGAGATACAGGAGCGCATCGGTGGCTCCCGGGACGTGGCGATGCGCCCACTCACCTCTGATTTCCTCGACCGCGCAGGCCTGCTGGAAGTGGCGCGTGACGACCTTTACCGAGAGCGGCCAGCGGCGATTCTGGAAACCTTTCAGATCTACCAGCGCACCGTGGGCATCAAGGGTTTTTCGGCCCGCACCTTACGCGCGCTGTACAACGCTCGAAGCGTGATGGACGGCGCCTTCCGGCGCAACCCGGCGCATCGACAGCAGTTCATCGACATCCTGCAATACCCGGGCGGTGGGCAGACGCACACCCTGCGCCTGATGAACGAAACCAGCGTGCTGGGCCGCAGCCTGTGGGTGTTTCGGCGGATCGTGGGGCAGATGCAGCACGACCTGTTCCACGTCTATACGGTGGACCAGCACATCCTGATGGTGCTGCGCAATGTGCGCCGGTTCTTCGTCCCCGACCATGCCCATGAGTACCCCTTCTGCTCGAACCTGGCTGCGGCCTTCCACAAGCCTTGGGTGCTGGTGGTTGCGGCGCTGTTCCATGACGTGGCCAAGGGCCGCGGCGGTGACCATTCCGACCTGGGGTCGATGGAGGTTCGGCGCTTCTGCCGCGACCATGGCATTGAAGCCGAGGACACCCGGCTGATCGACTTCCTCGTGCGCGAGCACCTGACGATGAGCCGCATCGCGCAGAAGGAAGACCTCTCCGACCCAGACGTGATCCGCGCTTTTGCCGACAAGGTCAGAGACGCGCGCACGCTGACCGCCCTGTACCTGCTGACCGTGGCAGACATCCGCGGCACCAGCCCCAAGGTGTGGAACGCCTGGAAGGGCAAGCTGCTGGAAGACCTCTACAGGCTGACCCTGCGGGCTCTGGGGGGCGGCAAACCGGACTCGGAAGCGGAAATCGATGCTCGCAAGAGCGAGGCGCGCAGCCTGCTGGCCCTTGCATCGCAACTGCCGGGGACAGAAACCCCGCTGTGGGATACGCTCAGCCTGAGCTACTTCGCGCGCCACGAGGCGGCAGACCTGGCCTGGCACGCCCGTGTGTTGTGGCGTCACTTGGAGACGGAGAAACCGGTGGTCAACGCGCGATCATCCGTGGTCGGCGAAGGTCTGCAGGTGCTGGTCTACGCACCCGATCAACCCGACTTGTTCGCGCGCATCTGCGGCTACTTCGACAATGCGGGATTCAACATCCTGGACGCCAAGATCCACACCACCCGCAAAGGCTACGCGCTGGATACCTTCCAAGTGGTGCAGGCGCACCAGGCCGAAGATGGCGTGGCGCACCGGGATCTGATTGCGCTGGTGGAGCACCAACTGACGGCTGCGGTGTCCAGCAAGAACCCGCTGCCCTCGCCTTCGCGCGGGCGGCTTTCACGGCGCGTGCGCAGTTTTCCGATTACGCCGCGGGTGTCGATGCGGCCCGACGAGCGGGGGCAGCGCTATCTGATTTCCGTGAGCACCAGCGATAGGGCGGGCCTCCTGTATTCCATTGCGCGGGTGCTGGCCCAACATGGCATCAACCTGGAACTGGCCAAGGTGATGACCCTGGGCGAGCGGGTGGAGGACACCTTCCTGGTGAGTGGCCCCGCCTTGCGCCATGCCCGCACCCAACTGCAGATCGAGAGTGAACTGCTGGACGCGGCCGACGCCGCCCTTGCGCGATGAGCGGCCGGGGCAGGCCGAGCGCGGTGAGTGTGGGAAGGCCAGAGGCCTGCGGCCCGCAACTCACATGACCGTCCGCGTGCTGCCGGTGGCCGACGTGTTGGCCGACTATGACCGATTCGATGCGGTGATCGATGCCCGATCACCGGGTGAATTCGCCCTGGACCACCTGCCCCATGCGCAGAACTGGCCTGTGTTGGACGACGCTGAGCGCGCACTCGTGGGGACAGAGTACAAGCAGGTGTCGGCGCTGGAGGCGCGCAAGCAAGGCGCCGCCCTGGTGGCGCGGCGTATCGCGGACCTGTTCGACCGGCACCTGGCGGACAAGCCGAGGGAGTGGACGCCACTGGTGTACTGCTGGCGCGGCGGGCAGCGCAGTGGAACGCTGGCCTGGTTCCTGGACCAGGTGGGCTTTCGCGTCACGTTGGTGCAGGGCGGATACAAGGCCTTCCGTGCTGCGGTGCGGGACGAACTGGCGCAGTTGCCCGAGCGCTTCACGTTCCAGGTGGTGGGTGGGCGCACCGGCAGCGGCAAGAGCCGTCTGCTGCAGGCCCTGCATGCCGAGGGCGCGCAAGTGCTGGACCTGGAGGCGCTGGCCTGCCACCGAGGATCGGTTCTGGGCGCGCTGCCCGGCACCCCACAGCCCTCACAGAAGCAATTCGAGTTGCGCGTGTGGCAAACCCTGCGCCAGTTCGATGCGCAACGCCCGGTTTTCGTCGAAAGCGAGAGCCGCAAGATTGGGCAGCTGCAGGTGCCTGAGGCGCTCATCCTGCGCATGCGCTCACATGGGCAGTTGCTGCTGGTGGAGATGCCCTTGGAGCGGCGGGTTGACCTGCTGCTGGAGGACTATGCCCACTTCTTTGAGCAGGTAGACACCTTCTGCAAACTCCTGCAGACCATGGTGGAACTGCGAGGCCACGACAGTGTGGCGAAGTGGCAGGCGCTGGCCCGCGCAGGGCGATGGGCCGAGGTGTTTGAGGCCCTGGTCACCGAGCACTACGACCCGCTGTACACCAAGTCCATGGGGCAGAACTACCAGGGGATGGCCGCAGCCACACCCCTCGTCTTGGCCGACGGACAAGAAAAAACCCTGCGCGAGGCCGCGCAGGGTTTGGTGGGCCGGGACGGCGGCTGAATCCGCCGCGACCCGACCATGCGCCTGGCGCTGGAGCGCCCCGCACGTGGTCAGCCCATGTGCAGGCCGCCGTTGCAGGAGAAGTCGGCTCCGGTCGTGAAGCCGGAATCCTCGCCGGCCAACCAGCCCACGATCGAGCCGATTTCTTCCGGCGTGCCCAAACGCTTGACCGGGATGGTGACCACGATCTTCTCAAGCACCTCCGGCTTGATGGCGCGAACCATGTCGGTACCGATGTAGCCGGGACTCACCGTGTTGACCGTCACTCCCTTGTTGGCCATCTCCTGGGCCAGGGCCATGGTGAAGCCGTGCATGCCGGCCTTGGCGGCCGAGTAGTTGGTCTGGCCGGCCTGGCCCTTCTCGCCGTTGACCGAGGAGATCTGGATGATGCGGCCCCATCCACGCTCCACCATGTCGGGCACCACCTGCTTGGTCACGTTGAACAGGCTGGTGAGGTTGGTTTCAATGACCGCATCCCAGTC
>JAIYCN010000279.1 GCA_027487995.1 Rubrivivax sp.
GGCTGCACGAGGGCACCAGCGCAGAAGTCATTGGGGCACCGCGCTTGGTCTGGGGCCCAGAGCCCCTGATTCCGGCCCAAAGGGTGCGGCTGCGGCTGGGTGAGCAGCAGTTGGTGCTTTCCACCGACGGCCTGCGCGCCTTCAGCGTGGAAGAGGTGCGATGAAGGACTTGCATGCGTCCTCTCGAGGCTTCACCTTGGTGGAAGTGCTGGTGGCCCTGGCCATCCTGGCCGTCACCCTTGGCGCCGGTGTGAAGGCGTCGGGAGCGCTCATCCTCAACGCCCAGCGACAAACCCAGATGTCCGCAGCGCAATGGTGCGCCGACAACCACCTCACCGAACTCAAGCTGACCCGTGCGTTTCCAGGTGCCGGGCAATCGGAGTTCGCATGTGAACAACTGGGCGCACGCTACCGCGGCGTGCGGCGCACCCAGAACACACCGAACCCGAACTTCCGTCGTGTGGATGTGCAGATCCTCAGCGAAGAAGGCTACGGGCTGCTCACGGTCTCCACCGTGCTGCCGCGGTTTTGAGCGCGACCACCATGCAGCGCCAAACCCCACATCAATCCCGTCGTGATGACCAAGGCTTCACGCTGGTTGAGGTGCTGGTGGCCCTGGTGGTCATGAGCATCCTGGCAGGCCTGGCCTGGCAAGCCGTGGACGCCATGGTGCGCAGCCGCGCAGCGGTGGACGAACAAAGCCAACGCTTGCAGGTCATGGGCACCGCCCTGGCCCAATGGGAGCAGGACCTTCAAGGACTCCTCACCGACGGGCCCATACCCGCGGTGCATTTCGACGGCGCTCGGCTTCGGCTCACACGGCGCGTGCCGCAAGGTGTGCAACTGGTGGTGTGGTCGCTGCGGCAAGGTGTGTGGCAACGCTGGGCCGGGCCCACCACCAACCAGGAATCCGTGCTGGCTCAGGCTTGGGCACAGGTCCCGCAGATGCAGGGGCGTGAACCCGGTCACCTCACGCTGGCCGAAGGCGTCACCGGCTGGCAGGTCTATTTCTTTCGCGGCAACGCATGGGCCAATGCGCAATCCACCGGCGACCTCGTGGCCGCGGGTGTGGCCGCCTCGCAGGGCTCACAAGCACTGCCCAACCGTGAGCGACTGCCGCAGGGCGTGCGGCTGGTGATGACGTTGCAGGGCCCCTCGGGTAACGGCACCCTCACGCGCGACGTGCTGGTGCCCGGAGGGCAACCGTGAGGCACCACCGTCCCGTCGTCCCGCTTGGATCCCCAATAAGACAGAGGGGGGCCGCTCTTCTGATGGCCATGGTGGTCGTCACCGTGATCGCGGCCCTGGCCAGCACCATGGTCTGGCAACAGTGGCGTTCGGTCCAGGGCGAATCGGCCGAGCGTGCGCGCTCTCAAGCCCACTGGGTACTGATGGGCGCACTCGATTGGGGACGGTTGATCCTGCGCGAAGATGCCCGCGGCAGCCAGATCGACCACCTGGGCGAGCCCTGGGCTGTCCCGCTGCAGGAAGCCCGCCTGTCCACCTTCCTGGCCGACGGGCGTGAAGATCTGGAGGACAACCCCGCCCTTCAGGCCTTCGTGTCCGGCGTGGTGACCGATGCACAGTCCCGCTTCAATCTGCGCAACCTGGTGGTCAACGGTGAAGTGTCCGCGCCGGCCGTGCGCACGCTGCAACGCTTGTGCGAGGCAGCGGGGTTGCCGGCCTCGGTACCGGCCCGCATCCTGGACGGCGTGCGCCGCAGTTGGTTGCCCATCGAGGGTGAAGGCCGGGCGGGGGCCCCGAGCGTCCTGCTGTCACCCGAGCGACTGAGCGATCTCGCCTGGTGGGGAGTCGGTACGCGGGAAGTTGAGCAGTTGCGCCCTTGGCTGATCATCCTGCCAGCCGCCACCCCACTGAACATCAACACGGCATCGGCCGAGATGATGGCCGTGGCGATCGACGGCATCGACATGGCCATCGCGCAACGGATCGTGCAAACCCGCAACAACTCGCCATTCAAGACGCCGGAACAGGTGGTGGCGCTGCTGCCACCGGCGGAAAACGCGAATCGATCTGCCGGGCTGTCGGTGCAATCCAACTTCTTTGAACTCGAGGGCCGCCTGCGCTTGGGGACCCGCGTCTTCGAAGAACGCTTGCTGGTTGAACGCCGACAGCTCGATGTGGTGGTTCTGCACCGGGAACGGCCAGTGGCCGAAGGCCGCTGAGGACGTGTCCGATGTGGCAATCCCCCTCATCCAGGGCCCTGGAGCCTCTTCAAACCCTGTTAGCCTAGCGCTCCCATGACGCTGCTTGCCCTCATGCTGCCTGGCCGCGCCCGTTTGATGGCGAGCGGCGAACCACCTGGCTCCCCCCGCCCAGACTCTGGCGCGGAATGGTCCTACGTGCTCAGTCGCGACGGCCTGAGCGTTGACGAAGAGGGCAGTGCCCCGGTGGCCTCGTTGCCCAAGGCCGAGCGCATCGTGCTGGTGGCGCAGGACGAAGATGTCGCATGGTTGCCCACCCGACTCCCCAAGGCCGCGGCGGCGCGGCTCAAGGAAGCCCTTGCCGGCGCCTTGGAGGAGCAGTTGCTGGAGGACCCCGCGCAGGCTCATCTGGCCGTCTCACGGCAAGGCCTGCGCGAAGATGACGTCACCTGGGTGGCAGCGCTCCACAAACCCTGGATCGAACAGGCGCTGGCCCAGCTTCAGGAGGGCGGCGTGGTGGTTGATGGGCTCGTGAGCCTGAGCGAACC
>JAIYCN010000143.1 GCA_027487995.1 Rubrivivax sp.
GACCGCCACCGGCAAGATCCAGCGGTTCCGGCTGCGGGAGAGGGAACGCGCAGCGGGCTGAACGGGCCTGGAAATCCCCCAGTGGCGCGCGTCATTTGGTTGTCAAATTGACGATCGAGCGCGCTACACTGGCTGCATGTCCGGAATCCTGCCCTCCAACGCGTTCATCCGATTCGCCAACCTGCTCCGGGCCATCTCGGTTTTGCCCTCTGGGGTGACGTTGGACCCCCAAGAAGAGCGCCTGATGCAGGAATTGGCTGTCCGTTGGGGGAACAACGAAGCGGTGCCGGTCCTCACCGCCATGGGCATGATGCCGGGGGCGTCTGCCAGCACCGTGCAGCGTCGCTTGAAGAGCCTGCGCGCCAAGGGGCTCATCACCTTCGAAACACATGCCCAGGACGCGCGGGTGCGCCATGTCGTGCCCACGGCCCAGGGACGCGCCTATTTCGCTCGGATGGGCGAACTCATGCAAGAGGCCGTGGGGCGCAACTGAACCCGTCCTTGATCACGGCTCGGATGACTTCAAGTGGAACGCGCTTTCAAGGCCGCGCTGATCACCATCGCCATGGCCGTGGTGCTGGCGCTGTTGGGGCTGGGCAACGAGCACCTGCTGCGCCAGACGGAAGTGGCCCAGGGCGTGAACTGGATCTACCTGCCGGCGGGACTGCGCATGTGCTACGTGTTGGTGCTGCCGGTGCACGGTGCGCTGGCGATCTTCATGGCCACCGTACTCTTGGCGGCCAGGGACCCTACGCTGAGCATGTGGCTGGTGGGGGTGAACGGCGCGGTGACCGCATGCGGACCGGTGCTCGCCCGCATCGTGGCGCTTCAACGGCTGGGGCTTCAGGCCAGCCTGGCCAACCTCACCTCCCGCATGCTGTGGATGCTGGCCGCCGTGTTCGGCTTGTTCAGCACCACCTTGCACCAAGCGTTCTTTGCGGCCATCGGCCGCGAGCCGGCGTTCGTTTCCATGTGGGTTGGCGACACGCTGGGCTGCCTGCTGTGCCTGTACGGCCTCAAGGGACTGGCCTTGTTGTGGCGGCGTCCCCAATGACGGTGCCGCCCAAGTGCGGACGCGGCCACCCATGATCCAGATCCTCTTGGCCGGCATGGCCACTGCATTCGTCATGTGCTGGGTCCTGGTGCTCACGCAACGTTGGCACGGACGCTTCACGCTGGATAGCTCGCAGGGCGTGCAGAAGTTCCACACCCACCCCACCCCGCGCATCGGCGGCGTGGCCGTGATGACGGGCATGCTCACCGTCTGGCTCCTGAGCCCCGAACCCTGGCTGCCGATCCTGGGGCCCATGCTGTTGGCCTCCCTGCCCGCCTTTGTCTTTGGGGTTGCCGAAGACCTGACCAAGCGCGTGGGCCCGCGCGCGCGCTTGCTGGCCACGATGGGCAGCGGCGTGGCCGCCAGCCTCATCACCTCCACGGCCCTCACCCACACTGGCATTCCCTTCATGGACCAAGCGCTGCAGGCTTGGTGGCCCTTGGCCCTGGCCTTCACGGCCTTCGCGGTGGGCGGTGTGGCCAACGCGGTGAACATCGTGGATGGCTTCAACGGCCTGGCCTCTGGGTTGGTCATCATCTGCCTGTGCGCACTGGGCGTCATGGCCCTGCAGGCGGGCGACACCACGCTGGCCGGCGTCATGTTCGCCCTGGCTGCCGTGGTGGGTGGCTTCCTTGCCGTCAACTTTCCGCTGGGCAAGATCTTCTTGGGCGATGGCGGCGCTTACGTGCTGGGCTTCTGGCTGGCCTGGCTGGCCGTGCTGCTGATGGAGCGCAACCCTGGCGTGTCACCAGTGGCCGTTCTGCTGGCCTGCGCCTACCCAGTGGTGGAGGTGGTGTTCAGCGTGGTGCGTCGCATCCGGCGCGCGCATCCGCCCATGCACCCCGACCGTTTGCACCTGCATTCGTTGGTCAAATGCCGCGTGGCCCGCAAGCAGTTGGCGCACTGGCCCACCGTCATGCAGAACGCCAGCGTGTCGCCCTTCGTGTGGCTGATCGCCTCGGGTGCGTCCATCCTGGGCGTCGTGTTCTGGGACCAGCCCGTCCTGGCCTGGGGCGGTCTGGTGGCCTTCACCATGGTCTACGCGCTCATCTACAGGCGACTGGCCCTCTTCGGGTGGCGTTGAGGTGGCGCGCCTGTGAAGCGATGGGGTGATGCAAGTCGATTGATCCAGATTCTGTTCTGGTTGGCGCTGCTGGGCATTTCCACCTTGAGCCTCTTGCCCACCGATCGGCTTCCCTCCATCAGTGCCTCGGTTTGGGACAAGGCACAACACGCCTTGGCCTTTATGCTCCTGACCATCTTGGCCTTGCTGGGATGGTCGGCCCGGCCTCAGACCCGGATCGTGTTGGGCCTGTTGGCCTTTGGTGTGATCATTGAATTCGCACAAGCCAGTCTGGGCTGGCGTCATGGCGAGGTGGCCGACGTGGTGGCAGACGCCGTGGGCATCGCCGTCGCCTGGTGGGCTGTGACCTGGGTGAACAAGCACCGCAGCAGGAGACTTCCATGAGTGATGCCTCAACCGTCTTCCCCACGCAGCCCGTCTGGGAAGACGACGGAACCCACCGCATTCCCTTCGTGGCCTACACGAACGAGGAGATCTATCGCCAGGAGCTGGAGCGCTTCTTCTACAAGGGGCATTGGTGCTACGTGGGCCTGGAGGCCGAGGTGCCGAACCCGGGTGACTTCAAGCGCACCGTGGTAGGCGAGCGATCGGTGATCCTGGTGCGGGACGCCGACGGCGGCATCAGCGTGGTGGAGAACGTGTGCGCGCATCGCGGCATGCGCTTTTGCCGCGAGCGCCACGGCAACCGCAAGGAGTTCGTGTGCCCGTACCACCAGTGGAGCTACACGCTCAAGGGCGATTTGCAGGGCGTGCCGTTTCGGCGCGGGGTACGGCAGGACGGGCGGGTGCACGGCGGCATGCCGGCCGACTTCAAGACCAGTGACCACGGCCTGACCAAGCTGAAGGTCGCCACGCGCGGCGGTGTGGTGTTCGCCTCCTTCGACCATGAGGTGGAGTCCTTCGAGGACTACCTGGGCCCCACCATCCTCGCCTACTTCGATCGCCTCTTCAACGGCCGCCAGCTCAAGATCCTGGGCTACAACCGACAGCGCATTCCGGGCAACTGGAAGCTGATGCAGGAGAACATCAAGGACCCCTACCACCCGGGGCTGCTGCACACCTGGTTCGTCACCTTTGGCCTTTGGCGGGCCGACAACAAGTCGCAGTTGCGCATGGATGCCAAGCACCGGCATGCGGCCATGATCTCCACCCGTGGCTCCGCCGGTCAGGCGGGCTCCGGATCGCAAGTCACGCAGGTGTCGAGCTTCAAGGCCGAGATGAAGCTCCACGATCCGAGCTTCATCGACATCGTGCCGGAGGCGTGGTGGGCAGGACCGCCGTCGCCGGGCCGCCCCCAGACGGCGGGCGCCCCCCCGGGGGGCAGCGAAGCGCACGACGCGCCGAGCGTGGGGGCCCCACCCGTGCCCACGGCGGTGATGACCACGATCTTTCCGAGCGTGATTCTTCAGCAGCAGGTCAATAGCGTGTCCACCCGCCACATCCAGCCCAACGGGCATGGCAGCTTCGATTTCGTCTGGACGCACTTCGGCTTTGAAGACGATGACGAGGCCATGACCCACCGCCGCCTCACGCAGGCCAATCTGTTCGGGCCCGCGGGCTTCGTGTCGGCCGACGACGGTGAGGTCATCGAGTTTTCACAGCAGGCCTTCGAGAGCAAGCCCTTCCACCGCGCAGTGGCCGAGCTGGGCGGGCGAGGCGTGGAGGACACCGAACACATGGTCACCGAGACCCTGATCCGCGGCATGTACCGCTATTGGCGGGATGTGATGGAGGCGCCGAAATGACGTCGTCATCGGGCCCGTCAATCGCGTCCCTCAACTTTGAAGACTGGCTGGCACTCAACCAGCTGTACGCCGACTACGCCAGTGCGGTGGACTCGGGCCAATGGGATCTGTGGCCCGAATTCTTCGTGGACAACTGCGTCTACCGCATTCAGCCGCGCGAGAACCACGAGCGCGGCTTCCCGCTGGCCACGCTGTCCTTCACCAGCAAGGGCATGCTCAAGGACCGCGCCTACGGCATCAAGGAGACGCTGTTCCACGACCCGTACTACCAACGGCATGTGGTGGGCACACCGGTGGTACGCGAAGTGGGCGATGGTCGCTGGCGTTGCGAGGCCAACTACGCCGTGTTTCGCACCAAATTGTCGGACTCGTCGACCGTTTTCAATGTGGGGCGCTACCTAGATGTGGTGGTGCGCACCGAGCAGGGGCTGAAGTTCGAGCGGCGGGAGTGCATCTACGACAGCGAGATGATCCCGAATTCCATCATCTAC
>JAIYCN010000012.1 GCA_027487995.1 Rubrivivax sp.
ACAAAAGCAACACCCAGACGCCCACACTTATCGGCTGTCAATTGTTAAAGAACATCGCCTCAAACCGGACCCCCTTTCGAAGAACCCCTGTCATCAGCAGAGCCTGCGATTGTGACACGTTTTTTAGAACCGTGTCAACACTCAGAAAAATTTAGGGTTTTTACTGAGTCCCCGTCACAGGCGGAGCCCGCCAGTATACGGCCATTTCACACCGCAGCGCAAGTGGGTCGATAAACGATCAACGGGTGGCGCGCAGGAGCCTGGAGGCCGCCAGCTCCGGCTGTTCGTCCTGCAGCACGGACGCAAGCCGCTCGGTGAGGTGGCGCGTGTCTGCCCGCAGCACCCTCTGCTTGACCTCGGCAATGCGTGACGGGTGCATGGAGAAACTGCGCAGGCCCATGGCCAACAACAGCTCGGTGAAGGCCGGGTCACCGGCCATCTCGCCGCACACGCTGACGGTGCGGCCCAGCCGACGACCGCACTCGATCGTGGAGGCGACCAACTGCAGAACAGCCGGGTGCCAGGGGTCGTACAGGTGCGCCACCTGCTCGTCGGCACGGTCGATGGCCAGGGTGTACTGAATGAGGTCGTTCGTGCCGATGGACAGGAAGTCGAAGTGCGGCGCGAAGCGATCGATCATGATGGCCGCAGCGGGGATCTCAATCATCGCGCCCACCTCGGCATCCGTGAACGGGATGCCGGCATCGGTGAGCTGCCGCTTGGCCAGCGCAATCTGCGCGAGCGTTTGGCGCACCTCGCTGAGCTGCCCCACCATGGGCACCAGGATGCGGACCTTGCCATGCGCGCTGGCACGCAGGATGGCCCGCAGTTGCTGCAGGAACATCTCCGGCTCTGAGAGGCTCCAGCGTATGGCCCGCAGTCCAAGCGCCGGGTTCAGCACATGCTCATGCCGCAACTCGTGGATCGTCATGCGGTCCAGGGGCTTGTCGGCACCCACGTCCACCGTGCGTATGGTCAGTGGCAGCCCCTGCATGAGATCCAAGGCGCTGCGATAGCACTCGAACTGCTCATCCTCGGAGGGCAGATGACCGTTGCGGTTCATGAACAGGAACTCGGTGCGGAAGAGCCCCACACCGACTGCACCGGCCTCCGTGGCCGCCTGCGCGTCACGCGGCATCTCGATGTTGGCCTGCAGTTCCACCCGCTCACCGTCGAGCGTCACCGCCGGTGTGTTGCGCAGTCGATGCAGCCGCGCGCGCTCGAGTTCGCTTTGGCGCTGGCGGAAGCGGTACTCCTCCAGCACAATGGCCGGCGGGTTGATGATCACCACCCCGGCGTCGCCGTCGATCACCACCCAGTCGTCCTGGCGAATGAGGCGGCTGGCCTCGCGCGCGCCCACCACGGCCGGTATGTCCATGCTGCGCGCCACGATGGCGGTGTGGGAAGTCTTGCCTCCCACATCGGTGACAAAGCCGGTGAAGACGCTGCGCTTGAACTGCAGCATGTCGGCCGGCGCGATGTCGTTGGCCACCAGGATCAGCGGCTCTTCACCCCCAAAATCGGGCTGAAGCTGACCCGCGGCTCGCTCAGCGGTGCCGGAGGCCGAGCGCTGAAGCGAACGCAGCAGCCGCTCCACCACCTGCTCGATGTCAGCCTTGCGCTCGCGCAGGTACTCGTCTTCCATCTCGTCAAACTGGCGCGAGAGCACTTCGAGTTGCGCGGACAAGGCCCACTCGGCGTTGTAGTGGCGGTCGCGCACCCACTGCTTGGTGGCCGCGATCATGGTTTCGTCGTGCAGGAGCATCAAGTGCACGTCGAGCAGGGCATTGAGTTCACCAGGCGCATCCGCCGGCATGTCGCGCTGCAGGGTCTGCAACTCGGTGGCCACTTCGTCTCGTGCGCGCCGCAGGCGGTCGAGTTCGGCGTCCACTTGGGTCGAGTCCACAAAGTAGTGAGCCACGTCCATGCGGCTGGACGCGATCAGCACCGCCCGGCCAATGGCCACACCCTTGGAAACCGCAAGACCGAAGACCTGGATGCTCATGTGTGGCTCACGAGGCGTGACACGCTAGCGGCCTTCGCCAAACTTGTCGTTGATGAGCGCGACGATGGCTTCCATCGCCTGCTGCTCATCAGCGCCATCGCACTCGATCTCAACCTCGGCACCCAGGCCGGCAGCCAACATCATCACGCCCATGATGCTCTTGGCGTTGATGCGACGACCGTTGCGGCTGAGGTGCACCGCGCAGGCAAAGGAGCCGGCGAGCTTGGTGAGCTTGGCCGATGCGCGGGCGTGCAGGCCCAGCTGGTTACTGATCGTGATGGCGGTCTTGACCATGGGCGGATCGGATCTCCTGGTATTGCGGGGCACGGACTTCCACCGGCATGACGCCCTGGGTGGCACCACTGACCGCACGTTCTGCCAGCCGTTCGGCAGGTTCCTGGGCGTAGCACAGTACGCGCCAGAGCATGGGCACATTCACCCCCGTGACCACACGGATGCGCCGCCCGTCGGTGAGCCTCTGGGCGACGTTGCAGGGTGTGGCGCCGAAGACGTCGGTGAGCACCAACACCTCCTGCTGGGGCAACTGCGCGAGCATCGCGCGGGCCTGCTCTTCAATCTGCGCGGGCGAAAGGCCGGCCGGCACATCCAGCGCCTTCAGGCGCGCAGCGCAGTCTGGGTACACGTGCTCGGCCACCGTGCGCAAGGCCGAAGCCAGGGGCGCATGGGCGATGAGGAGCACAGCGGTTTCATTCATGCCTGAACGGTTTCCTTCCAGCCTATTCTGCCCCGTTTACCTCGGCGACCCATGACCCTGTGCACCCGTGCCCACACCCGTGCTCACGGCAGGGCGGCCCGCCAAGCGGAACCACAGGTAACAGAGGGCACATCCACCGGCCAAAACGCCGAACGCGCCCTGATAGGCCGCCACACGCGCCCATCCAAGGCCCATGAGCGCGTCGATGACAAGACCCAGGCCCCATTGCATGCTGAACACGCCCCCGAAGATGAGCAGGTTGTAGGCCGACAGTGCACGACCCACCAGATGCGCCGGGAAGGCCTGGCCCACGGCCGGTTGCGACAGTGACAGCAGAACACAGGACAGGCACCACAGGGCCAACATGCCTGGCCCGGCCGCGGGCCCCATCGCCACCACCAGCACCAGCACGGCGGTGCTGATGGGACTTGCCCAACGCACGAGCCGGTCGGTGTCCCATCCCAGTCTCGCCAGGCGAGGCACCACGGCCCCCAGGCTGGCAAACGCCACCAGCATCGTCAAGTTCACGGCGAAGAGCCCGCGAGCGGTCTGTGCCGCGTCCAAGCCGGTGACATGATTGAACCAGGGCCCCGCCCAAAGCGCCTGCACGGCAATCAATCCACCGTAGTGCCAAAACCCCAAGGGAGCCAAACGCACGAAGGTCGGGTGAGTAAAGATCTGGCGGTAGCCGCTCGGCGATGGTGGCGTGGCGGCGGATGTCGCCCCGCTGGTCGTGGACTCGGTGGATGGGATGGGCGCAGCGGCATCGGCCTTGCGTACACGGTCTGACGGCACGATGAAGAGGATGAACAGCGCGCACAGGGCGATGCCCACGGCCGACAACCAGAACAAGCCCCGCCATCCCACCACAGGCAACAGCGCATGCACCGGCACGGTGGACATGAGCATGCCCAACGAGCCGGTCATCAGCATCCAGGACGAAGCCCGAAGCTGTGCCTCCGGTGTGTAGGCATGGCGAAAGCTGGTCAGCGCGGCCATCAAGCCGGCCGAAAGCCCCACGCCCATCAAGGCGCGGGCCAACAGCAGCGTCTCGAAACTGCGGGCCATCGCAAACGCGCCGCAGGCCAGGACCGCAACCGCCATCAATGAGAGCAACACGCGCTTGGGGCCAATCCGGTCCAGGGCACTGCCCAGGGGCAACTGCGTGCTGGCAAAGCCCGCGAAAAACACGCCCGCCAACAGACCGAGATCGGCCGCGCTCAAGCCCAGCTCGGCGCTGAATTGCGGGG
This sequence comes from Rubrivivax sp., assembly GCA_027487995.1. Classification (GTDB taxonomy): domain Bacteria; phylum Pseudomonadota; class Gammaproteobacteria; order Burkholderiales; family Burkholderiaceae_C; genus RFTU01. Next base: position 3,971 of record JAIYCN010000012.1, read on the forward strand.
CGAGCGTGGCCGTGACGGCACGCAGCAGGGCCGAGAAGAAATAGCCCAGCGCGAAGGCCAGGAACAGCAGGATGGCGCGAGAGCCCTGCACGCCTGAGGCCGCTGACTCGGGGTGACGCCCGGTCATGGCAGGCGCCTCAGTTGCCCGAAGAAGTTTTCCAAGGCCGCCTGCTGAAGCGCCGCCCCGTGCACGCTGATCTGAACCAGCCGATCGCCTGAAGCCATGAAGACAGCCTGGGTCATCACCACCTGACCGTCCGTGCCACTTCGACGGTGGCGCGCCCAGATGGCCCCAAGCTCGGCGGGGATCGCCAGGCCGGCCGGCGCAGCAGCGGGTCCGTCGGCAGGCCCCCAGCGCTGAACCGCGCTTTGCACCAGCGCATCCAGGGCCGCAGCGGGGCTTGCGCCAGGGTCAGTTGTGGCTGGGGACAGCACCAAGGCGGAGAACGTGAGGCCGCCTGCATCACAGGCCATCAGGGCGGCCGACCAGTCACGCTGGGCCAGCCCGATGACGCGCTCCTGAGTCTGCGGCTTACAGGGGAACAACAGAGTCAGGCCCGCCGCAGGAAGCCGCACGTCCCGCCAATCCAGCGTGGGAGAGCAGGCCGTCAGCTGAACAACGGCTGCGGCGCAAGCCACCAGACCCGCCACCGCCCGACGCACGCGAGTGGACAGCTTGAGCATCTTCAACAAGGGCGCCATCAGGGGATTATGGCGAGGCCCTGCGATGGGCCGGCCGCCCTTGATAATTGGGCCCATGACGCAACCGATCGAGACCTCGAACCGGCGGCAATGGCTGCAGCGCGGTGCTGCACTGGCCGTGGGTACCGCAACATGGACCACCGCGGCCTTGAGCAGTGGCTGTTCCCGGCGAGACCCGGCACCGGATGCGCCCTTTGTGCGGCTGGATGGCAGCAGCAGCCGCATCGCCGAGCTGCGGGGCAAGGTCTTGTTGGTGAACTTCTGGGCCACCAGCTGCGCCACCTGCATTGCCGAGATGCCGGGTTTGATCGACACCCACCAGCGCTACAAGGCCCGTGGATATGAAACCTTGGCCGTGGCGATGAGCTATGACCCACCCGCCTACGTGGCGAACTTTGCCGAGCGCCGGCAGTTGCCCTTCTCGGTGGCCATCGACAACACGGGGGTGATTGCCCGCGCCTTCGGTGACATCCGGCTCACGCCCACCACCTTCCTCATCGACAAGCGCGGTGGCATCGTCAAGCGCTATGTAGGGGCGCCGGACTTCGCGGCGCTCAACAAGCTGGTGGAAGAGCTGCTGGCCGAGGCCTGAGCGCCGGCCTGATCAGGCCACGCCCGCTGCG
>JAIYCN010000299.1 GCA_027487995.1 Rubrivivax sp.
CGGCCGACCTGGGTCTGAAGGTCATCCTCGTCGAACGCTACGCCACCCTGGGCGGCGTGTGCCTGAACGTGGGCTGCATTCCCTCCAAGGCCCTGCTGCACGTGGCCGCGGTCATGGACGAGGTCAGCCACATGGCCGACCTGGGCGTGGACTTCGGTGCGCCCAAGCTCAATATCGACAAGCTGCGCGGCCACAAGGAAAAGGTGATCGGCAAGCTCACCGGTGGCCTGGCCGCCATGGCCAAGATGCGCAAGGTGACCGTGGTTCGCGGCTACGGCGCCTTCACCGGCAGCCACCGCGTGACCGTGGAAGAAACCACCGGCACGGGCCAAGACAAGACCGGCACGACGAAGGTCATCGCCTTCAAGCGCTGCATCATCGCCGCGGGCTCACAGGCCGTGCGCCTGCCTTTCCTGCCCGAAGACCCGCGCATCGTGGACAGCACCGGTGCACTGGGCCTCAAGGATGTGCCCAAGAAGATGCTCATCATCGGCGGCGGCATCATCGGCCTGGAGATGGGGTCGGTCTACTCGTCGCTCGGTGCACGCCTCGACGTGGTGGAGATGCTGGACGGCCTGATGCAGGGCGCCGACCGGGACCTCGTCAAGGTCTGGGAGAAGATGAACAAGCATCGCTTCGACCAGATCCTGCTCAAGACCAAGACGGTGGGTGCCACGGCCACGCCCGAAGGCATCAAGGTGCAGTTCGAGGGACTGGACGGCACCAAGAGCGAAGGTACCTACGACCTTGTGCTGCAGGCGGTGGGCCGCACGCCCAATGGCAAGAAGATCGCCGCCGACAAGGCCGGCGTGAAGGTGAGCGACCGCGGCTTCATCGACGTGGACATCCAGATGCGCACGAACATGGCGCATATCTTCGCCATCGGTGACATCGTGGGCCAGCCCATGCTGGCGCACAAGGCGGTGCATGAAGCGCATGTGGCCGCGGAAGTCATCGCCGGTGAACTGCAGGGCAATGCCGAACTGGCCGCTGCCGCCTTCAATGCGCGGGTGATCCCCAGCGTGGCCTACACCGACCCTGAGGTGGCCTGGGTGGGCCTCACGGAAGAGCAGGCCAAGGCACAGGGCATCAAGGTCAAGAAGGGTCTGTTTCCCTGGTCAGCCTCCGGCCGGGCCATTGCCAACGGTCGGGACGAAGGCTTCACGAAGCTGCTCTTCGACGACTCGCCTGAAGCACATGGCCACGGCCGCATCCTGGGAGGCGGCATCGTGGGCACGCATGCCGGCGACATGATCGGGGAAATTGCCCTGGCCATCGAGATGGGTGCCGATGCGGTGGACATCGGCAAGACCATCCACCCGCACCCCACGCTGGGCGAGAGCATCGGCATGGCTGCGGAAGTGGCGCACGGTTCCTGCACCGATTTGCCTCCGGCGCGGAAGTAGGGCTCGGCGGTGAAGTCAGCGGATGTCGATGCAGTGCAGGCCAAAGCGGCCTGCGCGCCGATCATCGAAGTAACGCTGCAGCGTCAGCCGCACAGTGCGGAAGGCCAGGTCGTCCCAGGGAATTTCGTCCTCGGCGAAGAGTCGGGCTTCCTGAGTCTCCGGGCCCGGGTCGAATCGGTCGTCCAACAGGTCGGCCAGGTAGAACAGATGCACTTGGCCCACCTGCACCACGTTGAGCAGCGAAAACAACCCGCCCAGCTCGATCCGCGCACCGGCTTCCTCATCGGTCTCACGCCGCGCGCCGTCGGCCGTCGACTCACCCAACTCCAGAAAACCGGCCGGCAGCGTCCAGTAGCCCAAACGCGGCTCAATGTTGCGCCGGCACAGCAGCACCTTGTCCTGCCACACCGGCACCGTGCCCACCACGTTCAGCGGGTTTTCGTACTGGATGTGGCCGCAACCGGCGCACATCGCCCGTTCACGGTTGTCGTCGGGCGGTACGCGGTAGTCCACGCCTGTTCCACAGGCACGGCAATGCGTGATCTTCGGTCGCATGCTCAGCAGCATGGGCACCAGTGTAGTCCCCCCTTTCATTGACCCTTCAGTCTCTCCATGGAACTCTTCAACTACTACCGCTCATCCGCCTCATATCGCGTCCGCATCGCCATGGCCCTCAAGGGTTTGGACTACACCTACACCCCGGTGCACCTGGCCCGGGGGGAGCAGCTCAAGGAGTCCTACGCCAGCGTGTCGGCCTCTCGCTTGGTGCCCACCCTGAAGGAAGACGACGGACACCTGCTGACCCAATCGCTGGCCATCATCGAGTATCTCGACGAGATGCATCCCCAGCCCGCCCTGCTGCCGGCCGATGCCCGCGGCCGCGCGCGTGCCCGGGCCCTGGCCTACGACATCGCCTGTGAAATCCACCCCATCAACAACCTGCGGGTGCTGCGCTATCTCACGGCCGACTTGAAGCTCAGCGAGGACGACAAGAACCGCTGGTACCGCCATTGGGTGGAAACGGGCCTAGCGGCCGTGGAAGCGCAGCTTGCCGGCAATCCGGCCACCGGCCTCTACTGCCATGGCAACACGCCCACCATCGCCGACATCACCCTGGTGCCGCAAATCTTCAACGCCAAGCGCTTCAACTGTCGCCTGGACCACGTGCCCACGGTGATGCGCGTCTTCGACCAATGCATGACCCTGGACGCGTTCAGCGCCACGCAGCCTTCGGCTTGCCCGGACGCCGAGTAAGCAAACAAAACTGATCCAAACCTGCCGCGCAATTCCCAATGCCCAAGCCCCTGCTGATCGAACCCGACTGGCCCGCACCCGCGGCCGTGGGCGCGGTCATGAGTACGCGGCAAGGTGGTATCAGCCGAGCGCCCTTTGAAAGCCTGAATTTGCGTCCGGCTTCGAGCCAGGATGCACCGGGCTCGGCGGACGACCCGACAGCCGTGGCGGCCAATCTACAGGCGTTCACTCAAGAGGTGGGTGCGCGGCCCGTGTTTCTGCGCCAGGTCCATGGTACGCAGGTGGTGAACCTGGACGATGGGCTGAGCGACCTGCCGCCAGCCGATGCGGCGGTCACCACGCGGCCCGGAATCGCCTGCACGGTGCTGGTGGCCGATTGCCTGCCCGTCCTGTTCACGGACCGCGATGGCCGTGGAGTGGCTGCCGCACATGCGGGGTGGCGTGGCTTGGCGGCGGGTGTCCTTGAGAACACAGTGGCAGCCTTGCGCAAGATCACGGGCGCACAGCCCGAACAACTCTTGGCCTGGTTGGGGCCCTGCATCGGGCCTTCTGCATTCGAGGTTGGGCCGGATGTGTTGGCGGCTTTTGGGGCGTCCTCCGAACAACCGGGCTTGCGGTTCACCCCGTCAACCCGTCCGGACGGAACACCACGCTGGCTTGCTGATCTGCCGGGCCTCGCCCGGGACCGGCTTCAGGCGCTGGGCCTGACCTCCATCACGGACAGCGGCTTGTGCACGGTCAGCGACGCCTCACGGTTCTTTTCGTTCCGCCGGGATGGGCTCACCGGCCGCATGGCCGCCAGCATCTGGCGCCGGGGCTGAGGAGGCGGCAATGCGGGCACGGCGGCGCATGGGCGTTCCCAGCAGGTACATGACGATGCCCAGGGGCAGCAGCCCGTACAGGGCGAAGGTGAACAGCGCTCCCAGCACCGTACCCTGCGGGGACAGCGCTTCCACGATGGCCATCATCAGGACCACGTACATCCACGCGATGGCCACCAGATACATGAGCAAGGCTCCCCTCATCGGCGATGGCCGCACCGGCAGCCACCTGAACACAAGCGGCCTGACCGTCAGCGCCGCAACGCGTGATTGTGGGCGCGGGCCCCGAATCGCCGTCATCGCCAGGAAAGATTGCCCGGCTAGAGTGTGGGAATTCAGGCCTCGAAGACACACCGAATTTGGACAAGGACGGCGGGCCGGGCCTGTGCCCGTCGTTTTGAACTAGGAGGAGACACCCGTGGCCAAGAAAAGTCCCCCGCTTGCCGACATGAGCAGTAGCGCGCATGCCTTCGGCGACGCCGTTGGCGAAGCCTTCAAGTCGATTGCCGGCTTGAGCGTTCCCATGCAGGAGCTCGCGCGCATGCAGCAGACTTATCTGGAGGAGATGAGCACACTGTGGAACGCAGCCCTGGGGTCGCCCACCGAAGCGGTCCCAATCAAGGACCGGCGGTTCGCCGCGCAGGCCTGGACCCAGAACCCCCTGGCGGCCTTCACGGCGCGGGCCTACTTGCTCAATGCGCGCACGCTCCTGGAGATGGCCGAGGCCGTTGAAGGCGATGCCAAGACCAAGGCGCGGGTGCGGTTTGCGGTTCAGCAATGGATCGACGCGGCCAGCCCTGCCAACTACCTGGCCCTCAACCCGGAAGCTCAGCAGAAGGCGCTGGACACCCAGGGGCAGAGCATTGCCAAGGGCGTGGAGCAGTTGCTGGCGGACATGCGCCAGGGCCACATGAGCCAGACCGACGAAACCGTCTTCGAGGTCGGCAAGAACGTCGCCACCACAGCAGGAACCGTGGTCTTCGAGAACGAGCTGATGCAGCTCATCGAATACAAGCCGCTGACGGCCCAGGTGCACGAGCGGCCGATGCTGTTCGTTCCGCCCTGCATCAACAAGTACTACATCCTGGACCTGCAACCCGACAACTCCGTCATCCGCTACACGGTGGAGCAGGGGCATCGGCTCTTCGTGGTGAGTTGGCGAAACCCCGACGAGAGCCTTGCGGCCAAGTCCTGGGATGACTACATCGCCGACGGCCCCCTCAAGGCCATCGAGGTGGTGCAGGCCATCACGGGCAAGGACCAGTTCAACATGTTGGGCTTCTGCGTGGGTGGCACCATCCTCACCACCGCCCTCGCTGTCCTGGCCGCCCGCGGTGAGCAGCCCGCCTCCAGCGTCACCTTGCTGACCACGCTGCTGGACTTCTCCGACACAGGCATCCTGGACATCTTCGTGGATGAGCCCTCGGTGCAGATGCGGGAGATGACGATCGGCCCCGATGCGCCCAGCGGCCCGGGCCTGCTCAAGGGCGGCGAGCTGGCCGCCACCTTCAGCTTCCTGCGGCCCAACGACCTGGTGTGGAACTACGTGGTGGGCAACTACCTCAAGGGTGAAACCCCGCCGCCCTTTGATCTGCTGTACTGGAACTCCGACAGCACCAATCTGCCTGGGCCCATGTACTGCTGGTACCTGCGCCACCTGTACCTGCAAAACGAGTTGCGCGTGCCCGGCCAAATCATCACCTGCGGCGAAAAGGTCGACGTGGGCGCCATCAAGGCTCCGTTCTATCTCTACGCCTCACGTGAGGACCACATCGTGCCCTGGGACGCGGCCTACCGCAGCACCCAGATGATCAAGGGCAAGAAGCGCTTTGTGATGGGGGCCTCGGGCCACATTGCGGGCGTGATCAACCCACCGGCCAAGGGCAAGCGCAACTACTGGACGAATGAGCGTCTGGTTGCGCGCGCCGAGGACTGGTTTGACGACGCCGCCGAGCACCCCGGCTCCTGGTGGACGGATTGGTCGAAGTGGCTGGCCGGCCATGCAGGCAAGAAGGTGTCCGCACCCAAGACCCCGGGCAACCGCCAGTACAAGGCCATCGAAGCGGCACCGGGCCGGTACGTCAAGCAAAAGGCTTGAGCCCTCTCAGCGTACGTTACGCACCCTTGAAGACAGGAGACATTCCATGAGCCAAGACATCGTCATCGTTGCCGCCACCCGCACCGCCGTGGGCAAATTCGGCGGCACCCTGGCCAAGACGCCTGCCACCGAACTGGGCAGCATCGTCATCCAGGAACTGCTCCGCCGCACGGGTGTGGCGGCTGATCAGGTCGGTGAAGTCATCATGGGCCAAGTGCTGGCCGCCGGCGTAGGCCAGAACCCGGCGCGCCAGGCCATGATGACGGCTGGCCTTGCCAAGGAAACCCCGGCCCTGACCATCAACGCGGTGTGCGGCTCCGGCTTGAAGGCGGTGATGCTGGCCGCACAGGCCGTTGCCTGGGGCGACAGCGAGATCGTCATTGCCGGTGGTCAGGAGAACATGAGCGCCAGCCCTCACGTGCTGCTGGGCAGCCGTGACGGCCAGCGCATGGGCGACTGGAAGATGGTCGACACCATGATCGTCGACGGCCTGTGGGACGTCTACAACCAGTACCACATGGGCATCACCGCTGAGAACGTGGCCAAGGCCCATGGCATCACGCGCGACATGCAGGATGCGCTGGCTCTGGGTTCCCAGCAGAAGGCCGCTGCCGCGCAGGACGCCGGCAAGTTTGTCGGTGAGATCGTGAGCGTCACCATCCCGCAACGCAAGGGAGATCCCATCGTCTTCAACAGCGACGAGTACATCAACAAGAAGACGAACGCGGAAGCGCTCTCCGGGTTGCGTCCGGCTTTCGACAAGGCCGGCTCGGTGACCGCAGGCAATGCCTCCGGCATCAACGATGGCGCTGCCGCCGTGATGGTGATGAGTGCCAAGAAGGCCGCCGCCCTGGGCCTGAAGCCCCTTGCCCGCATCGCATCCTTCGGCACCAGCGGCCTGGACCCCGCCACCATGGGCATGGGCCCGGTGCCAGCGTCCCAGAAGGCGCTGGCCCGCGCCGGCTGGAAGGCGCAGGACGTGGATCTGTTCGAGCTCAACGAGGCCTTCGCCGCCCAGGCCTGCGCGGTCAACAAGGCCCTGGATATCGACCCGGCACGCGTGAACGTCAACGGTGGTGCCATCGCCATCGGCCATCCCATTGGCGCTTCGGGCTGCCGCATTCTGGTCACGCTGCTTCACGAGATGCAGCGCCGCGATGCGAAGAAGGGTCTGGCTGCGCTGTGCATCGGCGGCGGCATGGGCGTGTCGCTGACGGTGGAGCGCTGATCCACGCGCCCCCTGCAATCCCCTATGGGCTGCACCCCCGGGCGTCTTACGATGAAACAAGACCCGTCGGCAGCCCGCCAAAGGCATCACCAACGAGGCGCAGCCTCAATTTTTGAGAGGTAGGAGACCCACATGAGTCAAAAAGTTGCATACGTCACCGGCGGCATGGGTGGCATCGGAACCGCCATCTGCCAGCGCCTGCACAAGGACGGCTTCAAGGTGATCGCCGGCTGCGGCCCCACGCGCGACCACGCGAAGTGGTTGGCCGAGCAGAAGGCCCTGGGCTACACCTTCTACGCCTCAGTAGGCAACGTGTCCGACTGGGAAAGCACCACCGAAGCCTTTGCCAAGGCCAAGGCCGAACACGGCCCCATTGACGTGTTGGTCAACAACGCCGGCATCACGCGCGACCGCATGTTCCTCAAGATGACCCGCGAGGACTGGGATGCGGTCATCGACACCAACCTGAATTCCATGTTCAACGTCACCAAGCAGGTGGTGCCCGACATGGTCGAGAGGGGCTGGGGCCGCATCATCCAGATCTCCTCGGTCAATGGCGAGAAGGGCCAGGCGGGCCAG
>JAIYCN010000400.1 GCA_027487995.1 Rubrivivax sp.
CACGCCATGTTCTTCGGCTTTGCCGCCTACGTGTCGGGCCATGCAGCCAAGGTATGGGGGCTGACGCCTGAGCTGGCCATCCTGGCGGGCACGCTCAGTGCCGCGGTGATGGGGGCGCTCACCGGCTGGTTGGCCGTGCGGCGCCAGGGCATCTACTTCGCCATGGTGACGCTGGCCCTGGCCCAGATGGTGTATTTCATCTGCGTGCAGGCGCCCTTCACCTATGCGGAAGACGGCATCCAGAGCATCCCGCGCGGCGCGCTCTTCGGCGTGCTGGACCTCAGTGGCGACCGCACCATGTACTACCTGGTGTTCGCCGTGTTCATGCTGGGGCTGCTCGCCATCTACCGCATCATCCACTCGCCCTTCGGCCAGGTGCTGAAGTCCATCCGCGAGAACGAAGCCCGCGCGCTTTCGCTCGGGTATGACGTAGACCGCTACAAGCTGGTGGCCTTCATTCTGTCGGCGGCACTCGCTGGCTTGGCGGGCGCGACCAAGAGCTTGGCCTTCGGCTTGGCCACGCTCACGGACGTGAGCTGGCAGATGAGCGGCGAGGTGGTGCTGATGACGCTGCTGGGCGGCATGGGCACCATCTTCGGCCCGGCCCTGGGTGCGGCCATCATCGTGACGATGCAGAACTACCTGTCGGGCATGGGCTCGATGGTGACCATCATCATGGGCGTGACCTTCGTCGCCTGCGTGCTGCTGTTCCGGCGTGGCATCGTGGGTGAAATCGAGCACCGCCTGGGGGCGCGCAGCAAGGGTTGAGCAGCTCCGGGCCTCCGCCACGCCGGCCACACGCCGGTGGGTGAGGTCTAAATTGAAAATGCCCCGCAACCGGATGGGCGCGGGGCATTTCCTTTTTTGCTCCCTGTCTTGCTTGGGCTTGATGCGTGATGCCAGACAGCGACCCGGATGCTAACGGCGAAACTTGTCGCAGGACAGGGCCACCCCCGCACATGAGGGGCGGACAGCGCGGCGGTATCCTCGTGGTGCAACCATGAACATCCTGCTCATCCATCAGAACTTCCCCGGTCAGTTCAAGCACCTGGCGCCGGCCCTGGTGCAACGTGGCCACCGGGTGGTGGCCATGCCCATGAAGGCGCAGGCGCCGTCGATTTGGCAGGGGGTCGAGCTTCGCCCCTACATGCCCAAACGGGGAAGCACGCCGGGCGTCCACCCCTGGGCCGTGGACTTCGAAACCAAGACCGTGCGGGCCGAGGCGTGCTTTCGGGCGGCGCTGGAATTGAAGGCGCAGGGCTTCGAACCTCAGGCCATCCTGGCGCACCACGGATGGGGAGAAAGCCTGTTCCTAAAGGAAGTGTGGCCGCGGTCCCGGCTGGGGATCTACGCCGAGTTCTTCTATCTCAACGAGGGCGCCGACAGCGGCTTCGATCCGGAGTTTGCCCGGCAGGATCCTGGCGACCGTTGCCGCCTGCGGCTGAAAAACGTCAACAACCTCCTGCACTTCGACCTGGCCGATGGCGGCTTGTCGCCCACCCAGTGGCAGGCCAGCACGTTCCCGGAGCCCTTCCGATCGCGCATCACCGTGGCCCATGACGGCATCGACACGGTCAACCTGCAGCCCAATGCGGGCGCTGTCATGCAGTTGAAGCAGCCCGATGGAAGCACGGTTCGGTTGGACCGCCAGCAGGAAGTGATCACCTTCGTCAACCGCAACCTGGAACCCTACCGGGGCTACCACACCTTCATGCGCGCACTGCCGGACCTGCTGCGCCAGCGCCCCAAAGCTCGGGTGGTGATCGTGGGCGGCGACCAGGTGAGCTACGGCGCGGCACCGGACCCCGCCCAATACGGCGCAGCCACATGGCGCGAAGTCTTCGTTCGTGAGGTGCGGGGCCGCATCCCGGATGCCGACTGGGCGCGGGTGCACTTCGTGGGCCAATTGCCCTACGAGGCGTTCATCACCCTGCTGCAGGTCAGCACGGTGCACGTCTACCTCACCTACCCCTTCGTGCTGAGTTGGAGCCTGCTGGAGGCCATGAGTCTGGGCTGCGTCATCGTGGGCAGCGACACGGCACCGGTGCGCGAGGTGATCGAACACGACCAAACCGGGCGGCTGGTGGACTTCTTCAGCCCCGCCGAACTGGTGGCATCCGTCTGCGAGTTGCTGGACGACCCTGCGGCCCGACAGCGCCTGGGGCAACAGGCGCGCGCCTTGGCGCAGGCACGGTTCGACCTTCAACGGGTGTGCCTGCCCCAGCAACTGGCTTGGGCCGAATCCTTCGGCGACTGAATAGAATCGAGGGTTTCGCGGCCACTGGATCTACCCCAAGCCCGCCGCAAGGAGCCCCTCATGAGCGATGCCTCGCGTTCGAACGCGCGCAAGGTCTTCATCCGCACCTTCGGGTGCCAGATGAACGAATACGATTCCGACAAGATGGCCGACGTGCTGAACGCGGCCCAGGGCTACGAGCCCACGGACAACCCCGAAGAAGCCGACCTGATCCTCTTCAACACCTGCTCGGTGCGCGAAAAGGCCCAGGAAAAGGTGTTCAGCGACCTGGGCCGCGTGAAGCACCTCAAGGAAAAGGGCGTGCTGATTGGCGTGGGCGGCTGTGTGGCCTCCCAGGAAGGGGCGGCCATCATCGAGCGCGCGCCCTACGTGGACCTGGTCTTCGGTCCGCAGACGCTGCACCGGCTGCCGCAGATGATCGAGCAGCGCAAGGCCGCGCGCCGCCCGCAGGTGGACATCTCCTTCCCTGAGATCGAGAAGTTCGACCACTTGCCGCCCGCGCGCAAGGAAGGCGCGTCGGCCTTCGTGTCGATCATGGAAGGGTGCAGCAAATACTGCAGTTACTGCGTGGTGCCCTATACCCGCGGTGAGGAGGTCTCCCGCCCCTTCGAAGACGTCCTCACCGAAGTGGCCGGCCTGGCCGACCAGGGTGTCAAGGAGATCACGCTGCTGGGGCAGAACGTGAACGCCTACCGGGGGAAGATGGGCCAGACCGCGGAGATCGCCGACTTCGCGCTGTTGCTGGAGTACGTGGCCGAGATCCCGGGCGTGGAGCGCATCCGCTACACCACGAGCCACCCCAATGAGTTCACCCAGCGGCTCATCGACGTGTACGGCAAGACGGGCAAGCTGGTGAACCACCTGCACCTGCCCGTGCAGCACGGTTCGGACCGCATCCTCATGGCCATGAAGCGCGGCTACACCGCCATGGAATACAAGAGCACCATCCGCAAATTGCGCGCGGTGCGGCCTGACATCTCCATGAGCTCGGATTTCATCGTGGGTTTCCCCGGCGAATCCGAGGACGATTTCGGCAAGATGATGAAGCTCATCGAGGACATCGGCTTTGATGCCTCCTTCAGCTTCGTGTTCAGCCCCCGGCCGGGCACACCCGCGGCGAATTTGCCCGACGACACGCCGCAATCGGTGAAGCTCAAGCGCCTGCAGCACCTGCAAGCCACCATCGAGGCCAACGTGCGGCGCATCAGTGCCAGCCGCGTGGACACGGTTCAGCGCATCCTGGTGGAGGGCCCTTCGCGCAACAGCGGCACCGGCAAGGCCGGCAGTTCAGCCACCGAACTCATGGGGCGCACCGAGTGCAACCGCATCGTGAATTTCGAGGGTGGACCGCAGGGGTCGCGGCTTCAGGGGCAGATGCTGGACGTGCGCATCACGGAAGCGTTGCCGCATTCGCTGCGAGGCAAAGTGGTGGTGGGGTGAACGCCGGGGATTGACCAGTGTTGCCCGAGTGGGTCTTCAGCGGTGCGGTGGCAAGATGAAGACGCGCAGCCACAGGCCCACGGAGCAGGCGGCCACCATCAGCGCGTATCCCATCATGCTGCCTTCGGCACCCATGATGGACCAGGTGCCCAGGTGGGCCATCACCGCAGGAAGATAGGCCCACAGCAACAGCCCCAGCCACGGGCGCCCCGCGGTGGCTTGCCGCCACAACAGCTTGACCGCGGCTGTCGACAGCACGGCCAACCCGAACGGCGCGGCCAGCGCATTGAGCAGGTGCCAAAGGGCTTCAACGGCCGTCATAGACCCGAAATTTTATAATTCGACACTTATGGCTGTTCTCGCCCTGGGGCTCAACCACCAGACTGCACCGCTGGACCTGCGGGGCCGCTTGGCGTTTGCGCCCGCGCAGTTGCCGGGTGTACTGCAGGATTTCCGCCAGCGGCTGCAGCGTGCCGCTCCTGAGGCGGCACTGCTGTCGACCTGCAACCGCACTGAACTGTATGTGGCGGCGGACGCGACCACGGTGCGCGACATCGCCGGTCCCGCCCTGCAGTGGTTGGCCTCCCAGGGCGGCATTGCCGACACCACCCTGCAAGAACACACCTATCTGCGCGAAGAGCGCGATGCCGCGCGCCACGCCTTCCGCGTGGCTTCGGGGCTGGATTCGATGGTGCTGGGCGAGCCGCAGATCCTGGGCCAGATGAAGGAGGCCGTGCGCGAGGCCGACGCCGCAGGCACGTTGGGCACCACGTTGCACCAGCTCTTTCAGCGCTCCTTCGCGGTGGCCAAGGAAGTGCGCACGTCCACCGAAGTGGGGGCGCATTCCATCAGCATGGCCGCAGCCTCGGTGCGCCTGGCGTCGCAATTGTTTGAAGACCTGCGTGAGTTGCGGGTGCTGCTGGTGGGCGCCGGCGAGATGATCGAACTGGTGGCCACGCACTTTGCGGCGCGTCAACCGCGGGGCATGGCGGTGGCGAACCGAACGCTGGAGCGCGGCGAAAAACTGGCGGCGCGATTCGGCGCCCAGGCGCTGCGCCTGACGGACCTGGCCACGAAGCTGCATGAGTTCGACGTGGTGGTGTCCTGCACCGCCAGCAGCCTGCCCCTGATTGGCCTGGGTGCGGTGGAGCGTGCGTTGAAGGCGCGCCGCCACAAGCCCATGTTCATGGTGGACCTGGCAGTGCCGCGGGACATCGAGCCCGAGGTGTCGCAGTTGGAGGATGTCTACCTCTACACGGTGGACGACCTGTCGGCCATCGTGCAGGTGGCCAGCGAGAAGCGCCAGGCCGCGGTGCAGCAGGCCGAGGTGATCATCGACGCGGGGGTGCAGAGCTTTGTGCACTGGCTGGACCAGCGGGCCAGCGTGCCCTTGATCCAAGCCTTGAACCGGCGGGCCGAGGAATGGCGTGAAGCCGAATTGGCGCGGGCTCGCAAACGCCTGGCCAAGGGTGAAGACCCGGTGGCGGTGATGGAGGCCATGAGCCAGGCCCTGTCGCAGAAGATGCTGCACGGCGCCTTTGCGGAGCTGCACGCCAGCGACGGGCCGCAACGCGACGCGGTGGCTCAGGCCATTTCCCGCTTGTTCCTGCGCGGCAACGGCCCGGGGGCATGAAGCCCGCGCTGCGCGAGCAGTTCACCCGCCTCACCCTGCGGGGTGCCGAACTGGAGTCGGTGCTGTCGGACCCCACCGTGGCCTCGGACATGAAGCGCTACCGCGCCTTGCTGAAAGAGCAGGCCGAGGTGGGCTCGGTGCTGTCGCGCTGGGTTCGGTTTCAGCAGCGCGAGGCTGACCTGGCCTCTGCACAGGAGATGCTGGCGGGTGACGCCTCGGCAGACGCTGAAATGGCGGAGATGGCGCGCGAGGAAGTGCGCGAGGCCCAAGCGGAATTGGAACGCCTGTCCACCGAACTGCAGGCTGCGCTGCTGCCCAAGGACCCGGATGATGAGCGGCCGTGCTTCGTGGAGATCCGCGCGGGTACGGGCGGCGACGAATCCGCCTTGTTTGCGGGCGACCTGCTGCGCATGTACCTGCGGGATTGCGAACGCATCGGGTTTCGCACCGAGATCCTGAGTGCCAGCGATAGTGACCTGGGTGGCTACAAGGAAGTGGTGGTGCGCGTGGAAGGCGATGGGGCCTATGGGCGCCTGAAGTTCGAGAGCGGCGGCCACCGCGTGCAGCGCGTACCTGCCACCGAGAGCCAGGGGCGCATCCACACCAGCGCCTGCACCGTGGCGGTGCTGGCCGAACCCGATGAAGCGGAGGAGGTGCAGCTCAACCCGGCCGATCTGCGCATCGACACCTTCCGCGCCAGCGGGGCGGGCGGGCAGCACATCAACAAGACGGACTCGGCCGTGCGCATCACGCACATTCCCACGGGCCTGGTGGCCGAGTGCCAGGACGACCGATCCCAACACCGCAACAAGGCCCGCGCACTGCAGGTGCTGGCTGCGCGCCTGCGCGACCGGGAGCGCAATGAACGCGCCGCGCGCGAGGCGGCCGCCCGCAAGAGCCTGGTGGGCAGTGGCGACCGCAGTGACCGCATCCGCACGTACAACTTTCCGCAAGGCCGGGTGACGGATCACCGCATCAACCTCACCCTGTACAAGTTGGGCGCGGTGATGGACGGCGACCTGGACGACCTGGTGAGCGCACTGAACGCCGCGCAGGTGGCCGAGGAACTGGCGGCCTTGGAAGCCGGGCGCGGTGCTTGAACCGGGCGGTTCGGTGGACGCGGCCCTGCGGGCGGCACGTGCGGCGGGCCTGGACCGGTTGGATGCCCTGCTGCTGATCGGCCATGTGCTGCAGCGAGACCGCACGTGGCTGATTGCGCACGGAGAGCAAGTGCTCACAAGCAAGGAGACTGTTGCAATCTCTGACCTGATGAGCCGGCGTTCGACGGGGGTACCGTTGGCCTACCTCCTGGGCCGGCACGAATTTCACGGCCTGATGCTCCGTGTCACGCCCGATGTGCTGGACCCGAGGCCGGACACCGAGACCCTGGTGGACTGGGCCTTGGGCTTGATCCCCAGTGCCGACGCGCGGCTGCGTGTGTTGGACCTGGGGACGGGCAGCGGCGCCATCGCATTGGCGATCAAGTCTTCGCGGCCGGCGTGCGAGGTGCACGCCACCGATGCCAGCCCTTCGGCCCTGGCGGTAGCCCAGGGCAATGCGCAGACCTTGGGGCTGGCGGTGGCCTTCCATGAGGGGTCCTGGTGGAACGCGGTGCCCGCGGGCCGCTTCGATCTGGTGCTGAGCAACCCCCCCTACATCGCCGAGGATGACCCTCATCTGTACGCGTTGGTCCATGAACCGCGTTCGGCCTTGGTGGCGCCAGAGGACGGGTTGGGCGACCTGAGGTGCATCATCGAGGGAGCACCGGCACGGCTGCAGCCGGGCGGTTGGCTACTGTTGGAGCATGGCCACACACAGGGTGGGGCTGCGGCGGATCTGATGGCGCGGGCCGGTTTCGTGGACGTGGGGCATCGCCATGACCTGGCAGGCCACGTCCGCTGCACGGGCGGGCGCCTTGCCGGATAATTTAAAGCTGTCTTGAAGATTGAATCCGGAGCATCAGCATGAGCGATACCCAGCAACGCATTGACCAAATCGTCAAAGGGCACCGTGTGGTGCTGTTCATGAAGGGCACTGCCCAGTTCCCGATGTGTGGCTTTTCCGGCCGCGCGGTGCAGGTGCTCAAGGCCTGCGGCGTGCAGGATCTGGCCACCGTGAATGTGCTGGAGGACGAAGAGATCCGCCAGGGCATCAAGGACTACGCCAACTGGCCGACCATTCCGCAGCTCTACATCAACGGCGAATTCGTCGGCGGCTCGGACATCATGATGGAGATGTACCAGAGCGGCGAACTGCAGCAGGCCTTGGGCCAGCCGAACTGATCGGCTGATGAGCCAGCCCCCCCGCCTGATCATCGGCATCACCGGCGCCAGTGGCGCGGCCTATGGTGTGGGGCTGCTCAAACGGGCCCGTGAACTGGGCGCCTACACACATCTGGTGGCCACACCCGCGGGTGTGCTGAATGTGCACCACGAATTGGGCATGGACCGCGCTTCGTTGGAGGCGCTGGCCCACGAGGCCCACAGCCCAGGCGATGTGGGCGCCAGCATCGCCAGTGGGTCCTGCCCGGTGGACGGCATGGTGGTGGCCACCTGCTCCATGAAGACGCTGGCCGCCGTGGCCCACGGCCTGAGCGACAACCTGCTCACCCGCGCGGCTGACGTCACGCTCAAGGAGCGGCGGCGCCTGGTGCTGATGGTGCGCGAAACGCCCTTCAACTTGGCGCACCTGCGCAACATGACGGCCGTCACGGAAATGGGCGGCGTCATCTTCCCGCCCCTGCCGGCCTTCTACCACCGGCCGCAGAGCGTGCAGGACATCATCGACGATGGGGTGGAGCGGGTGCTGGCCCTGATGGGCGTGGGGCGCGCGCAACCGCAGGCTTGGCGCGGGCTGTAACGCACGCCCCGGTTTTTGCAGCCCTCACACCCGCCAGCGTTGGCGCGCCTGCAGCACGGCCTGCGGATAGGCCGCCTGCCCACGGCTGCCGTTGTAGCGGCCCAAGGCCATGAACAGGTCGCCGTTCTCGATGTTGAGATAGTGGCGCAGGATGACGCAACCGAAGCGAAGGTTGGTTTGCAGGTGGAACAACCGCGCAGGCTCACCGTCCCCGATGGTGCGGGTCCAGAAGGGCATCACCTGCATGTAGCCGCGGGCCCCGGCTGAACTGATGGCGTACTTGCGAAAGGCGCTTTCCACTTCGATGACGCCCAGCACCAAGGCCTGTTCAAGCCCGGCACGCGTCGATTCGTACCACAGGGTCTGAAGAAACTCGTCGCGCGTGTGCGCCTCGGCCATGCGCGGCTTGAGCCGTGCGCCGGTGGCTGAACGCCAGCGCAGATAGGCCATGCGGGCATCGGTATTGGGAAAGTCAGGCGGGCCCGGTGGCGCACGTTCGGCAATGGCTGCGCTCAGTGCCGTGCGCACCGAGTCGCCGAGTTCCTCTTCCCGCTGCGCGCCCGCCTGCGCTGGTCGCAGTGGGCACAGCAGCGCAGTGGCGATCAGCAGCGCGCGGCGCTGCTGCGAATAAATGGGGTCGGAATAAATGGGGTCAGAGTCATTTTTTCTTCGAACACGGAGTGTTCGGAAAAAAAATGACTCTGACCCCATTTATTCCCCGGTGCCTCAGCGGCGGTTCAACGGCGATTCAACGGCGTTTGAGCGTCTCCGCCAGAACATCCGCCGCGGGCACGGTCTGTGCTGCGGCGTCGCGCCGACCCTGGACTTCGACCGTGCCGGCCTTGAGGCCGCGGTCGGAGAAGACCACGCGCAAGGGCACGCCGATGAGCTCCCAATCGGCAAACATGGCACCGGGGCGCTCGCCGCGGTCGTCGAGGATGGCATCCACACCTTGGGCCAACAACTGCTGGTAAAGCGCTTCGGCGGCGGCCTTGACCTCGGGGCTGCGATCCATGCCGATGGGGCAGATCACCACTTCGAAGGGGGCGATCGACGCGGGCCAGACGATGCCGCGCTCGTCATGCCCCTGCTCGATGGCCGCACCCAGGATGCGGGTGACACCGATGCCGTAGCAGCCCATCTCGAAGAACTGCGGCTTGCCGGTTTCGTCGAGGAAGGTGGCGTTCATCGCCTTGCTGTACTTGGTGCCCAGGTAGAACACGTGGCCCACCTCGATGCCGCGCTGGATGGCCAGCACGCCCTTGCCGTCGGGTGACGGGTCACCTTCGACCACGTTGCGGATGTCGGCCACCAAATCGGGCTCGGGCAGATCGCGGCCCCAGTTCACGCCGGTGTAGTGGAAGTCCACCTCGTTGGCGCCACACACGAAGTCGGCCATGTTCGCCACCGTGCGGTCGGCCACGATCTTCACCGGCTTTCTCAGATTCAGCGGGCCCAGGTAGCCCGGCTTGCAGCCGAAGTGGTCCTCGATCTCGGCCACCGTGGCGAAGCGGAAGCCTCCCTTGAGGCCGTCGACCTTGCCGGCCTTCACCTCGTTGAGGTCGTGGTCCCCGCGCACGAGCAGCAACCAAACCGTGCTCTTCTTCACCACGCCGTCTTCGCCAAGCTCGTCGGTGGCCAGCACCAGGCTCTTGACGGTTTGCTGCAGCGGCAAGCTCAGGAGTTGGGCCACATCGGCGCAGGTGCTCTTGCTGGGCGTGGGCGTCTTCGCCATCGGCTGCGACGCCGCTGCGCGCGACGGCAACAAGGCCACGGCTTCGGCCAACTCGATGTTGGCCGCGAAGTCGCTGGTGGGGCAGTAGACGATGGCGTCCTCGCCCGTGTCGGCAATCACCTGGAATTCATGCGAGAGGTCGCCACCGATGGCACCGGTGTCGGCCGCCACGGCGCGGTACTGCAGGCCAAAGCGATCAAAGATGCGCTTGTAGGCCGCGAACATGGTGTCGTAGCTCTGCGCTGCTGCGGCGGCATCACGGTCGAAGGAGTAGGCATCCTTCATCGTGAACTCGCGCCCGCGCATGATGCCGAAGCGCGGCCGGCGCTCGTCTCGGAACTTGGTCTGGATCTGGTACAGGTTCTTGGGCAGCTGCTTGTAGCTGCGGAATTCCTGGCGCGCGATGTCGGTGACCACCTCTTCGCTGGTGGGCTGGATCACGAAGTCGCGCTCGTGCCGGTCCTGGATGCGCAGCAACTCCGGCCCCATCTTGTCGAAGCGGCCCGTCTCCTGCCAGAGCTCGGCCGGCTGCACCACGGGCATGGTGACCTCGATGGCACCGGCGCGGTTCATCTCTTCGCGGATGATGGCCTCGACCTTGCGGATGACGCGCAGGCCCATGGGCATGTAGTTGTAGATGCCCGCGCCCAGGCGCTTGATCAGACCGGCCCGCATCATGAGCTTGTGGCTGATGACTTCGGCGTCTGCGGGCGCTTCCTTGAGCGTGCTGATGAGGAACTGAGTGGCTTTCATACAAAGACAAAAGGCCCCGGGTTAGCGAGTATTCGCAGCACGCACAGGGCCGGTGCAATAATCGAACCAACTTAAAAAATTGGGGTTTGATTATGCTCGACCGTGAGGGTTTCAGACCCAACGTCGGCATCATCCTGCTCAACGGTCGCAACCAGGTGTTCTGGGGCAAGCGGCTGAAGACGCATTCGTGGCAGTTCCCTCAGGGCGGCATCAAGCACGGGGAAACGCCCGAGCAGGCGATGTTCCGCGAACTGCATGAAGAGGTGGGGCTTCGGCCCGAGCACGTGCAGATCGTGGCGCGCACACGCGACTGGCTGCGCTATGAAGTGCCTGACCACTACATCCGACGCGAATCGCGCGGGCACTACAAGGGCCAGAAGCAGATCTGGTTCCTGCTGAAGCTGCTGGGCCGCGACAGCGACATGAACCTGCGCGCCACCGACCACCCGGAGTTCGACGCTTGGCGTTGGAACGACTACTGGGTCCCGCTGGATGTGGTGATTGAGTTCAAGCGCGGCGTGTACGAGATGGCGCTGACGGAACTCTCGCGCTTCCTTCCCCGGGCGCATACGCACAACCGCTATCTGCGCGGTGGCATGCCGCGCGCCCCGCAGGCGCGGTCAGATTCCGAGGGCCACGAAAGCGCCGCAGCCGCCGAGGACCTCACACCAGGATCAGGTTCGTCCGGTGGATGAGTTCGGACTCATACACGTAGCCGAGCACCGATTCAATCTGCGATGAGGCCTTGCGCGCGATGAGCCGCGCCTCGGCACTGGAGTAGTTCGACAGCCCACGCGCGATCACGCTGCCGTCGGCACGGCGCACCGCGATCACATCCCCGCGGTGGAACTCGCCCTCCACCTCCACCACGCCGATGGGCAGCAGGCTCTTGCCTTCGGCCGTGAGCTTGGCGACTGCGCCTTCGTCCACGGTCACCGCACCGCGCAGTTGGAGATGGTCGGCCATCCACTGCTTGCGCGCGGCCAGCTTGGGCGTGGTGGCCACAAGCGCCGTGCCGATGGATTCGCCCTTTGAGAGGCGCAGCAACACATCAGGCTCGCGCCCCCAGGCGATGATGGTGGACGCGCCACTGCCCGCAGCGCGCTTGGCCGCCAACACCTTGGTGATCATGCCGCCCTTGCCGATGGAGGAACCGGCGCCGCCGGCCATCTGCTCCAGTTGAGGGTCGCCCGCCGGCGCCACGTCAATGAAGCGGGCGGAGGGGTCCTTGCGCGGGTCGGCGCTGTACAGGCCCTTCTGGTCGGTGAGGATGACCAGCGCGTCGGCTTCCACCAGGTTCGCCACCAGCGCACCCAGGGTGTCGTTGTCGCCAAACTTGATCTCGTCGTTGACCACCGTGTCGTTTTCGTTGATCACGGGGATCACCTGCAGACCCAGTAGGGTGAGCAGGGTGGAGCGCGCATTGAGGTAGCGCTCGCGGTCGGCCAGGTCAGCGTGGGTGAGCAGCACCTGCGCGCTGTGCAGACCCTGTTCGCGCAGCAGGGACTCGTACATCTGCACCAAGCCCATCTGCCCCACGGCGGCTGCGGCCTGCAGTTCGTGCAATTCGTGCGGGCGTGCCGTCCAGCCCAGGCGCTTCATGCCCTCGGCGATGGCGCCGCTGGACACCATGATGACCTCGCGGCCCTCGCGGGCCAAGGCGGCCATCTGGCGGCACCAGTTGCCGATGGCCTGCGCGTCCACGCCGCGGCCTTCGTCAGTGACGAGGCTCGAGCCCACCTTGATGACGATGCGCCGCGCATCGCGCAGCACGGCAGCATCCAGCGAGGTGTGCTCGGTCATGGACTCAAGGCCCTACTTCAGTCACGCCGAAAGCGCGGATCTTCCGGCTCGGGTTGCGGCAGCACCTCGGCCGAAGCCTCGAAGCGCGCATCGGGCTCGGGGATGACGGGCGAGCGGTGGGCCGCCACATGGTCGTAGATGGCGTGAATGAGAGGGTCCAGACCCTGACGGGCCAGGGCCGAGATCTCGAACACCGGTCCCTTCCACTTGAAGCGCTTGACGAAGTCCTTGACCCGCGCAGCGCGGTCTTCGTTGGGCACCATGTCCATCTTGTTGAGCACCAGCCAACGCGGCTTGGCGTGCAGGGACTCGTCGTACTTGCGCAGTTCCTCCACGATGGCCTTGGCCTGCTGAACGGGATCAGCGTCGTCGAAAGGGGCCAGGTCCACGAGGTGCAACAGCAGTTCGGTGCGCTGCAGGTGGCGAAGAAACTGATGCCCCAGGCCCGCACCCTCGGCCGCGCCTTCGATGAGGCCGGGGATGTCGGCCACCACGAAGCTCTTTTCCGGAGCGACGCGCACCACGCCGAGGTTGGGGTGCAGGGTGGTGAAGGGGTAATCGGCGATCTTGGGCCGCGCATTGGAGATGGCGGCAATCAAGGTGCTCTTGCCCGCGTTGGGCATGCCCAGCAGACCCACATCGGCCAGCACGCGCAACTCCAGGCGCAGCTTCTTGGCCTCGCCGGGCCAGCCGGGCGTCTTTTGGCGAGGCGCGCGGTTGGTGCTGGTCTTGTAGTGCAGGTTGCCAAAGCCGCCGTCACCCCCCTTGCACACCAGCACCTTCTCACCGGGCACCAGCAGTTCGGCCACCACCTCGTCGGTTTCGGCGTCGCGCAGGATGGTGCCCACGGGCATGCGCAGCACGATGTCGTCGCCCGCCGCGCCGAATTGGTCGGAGCCACGGCCGGGTTCACCGTTGCGCGCCTCATGGCGGCGCGCATAGCGGTAGTCGATCAATGTGTTGAGGTTGCGGTCGCCCACCGCCCACACGCTGCCCCCGCGCCCGCCGTTGCCGCCGTCCGGGCCACCGAAGGGAATGAACTTTTCGCGCCGAAAGCTCACGCAGCCGGCGCCGCCGTTGCCGGCTGCGACATCAATGGTGGCTTCGTCGACGAATTTCATGGAGGTTCTCAAATGGCAAACCCCGGCGGACCGGGGTTTGCGGCTGCAGCGTCCTGGACGCTGGTGACCTTGCGTTCGAATCAGGCCGGGCGAGAGGGCCGCAAGCCCAAGCGCCCAGCGCCGAAATCAAACCGGCGTGACGGCCACCGTGTGACGGTTGAGTTCGCCCTTGACAGCGAAGCTCACCGTGCCGTCCACGAGGGCGTACAGGGTGTGGTCCTTGCCCACGCCGACATTGGCGCCGGCATGGAAACGGGTGCCGCGCTGGCGCACGATGATGGAGCCGGCCGGGATGGTCTGGCCGCCGAACACCTTGACGCCCAGCATCTTGGGCTTGGAATCGCGGCCGTTTCGTGTTGAGCCGCCGCCTTTTTTCTGTGCCATGGATCTTTACTCCTGGAAGGTTGGGAAGGGGCAGTGCCTCAGGCGTTCACGGAGCTGATTTCCAGCTCGGTGAAGGTCTGACGGTGGCCTTGCGACTTCTTGTAATGCTTGCGACGGCGCATCTTGAAGATGCGCACCTTGTCGTGCTTGCCGTGGGCG
>JAIYCN010000119.1 GCA_027487995.1 Rubrivivax sp.
CTGGGCGATGTCGTTGCTCTGCTTGTCGTAGCAGACCATGACCGCGCAGCCCTTGTAGTCGATGCCGTACTCGGTGTTGTCGTAGCCGATGCGCTTGATGGTGTCGCGCGCCACCTGAATGTAGTCGACGTGGGCGTTGGTGGTGATCTCACCGGCCAGCACCACGAGGCCCGTGTTGCACAGGGTTTCAGCCGCCACGCGCGAGCGCGGGTCTTGCGTGAAGATGGCGTCGAGGATGGCGTCGGACACCTGGTCGGCCACCTTGTCGGGGTGACCTTCAGAGACGGATTCCGAGGTGAAGAGATAGTCGTTGGCCACTTGCTTACACTCCTTGTGTGGGGTTGTCGGGCGCGTTGCCGAGCAGTGGAAGCGAGCGGCGAACGCTTTAGCAGAATTTGTGGATCGCCCCGCAAGTAGTTCAATAACTCGGCGATACCGCTCATTATAGGAACGATGATCAGCTTGCTCCGGTGGCTCGCCCGTTGGCCTTTGTGGCTTTTGCACGCGCTGGGCGCCGCCCTGGGGTGGATGACCTACCTTGCGTCCCCTTCTTACCGTCAGCGCCTGCAGGACCAGGTGGCCCAGGCGGGTCTGAACGCGGCGGTGCGCCGCGCATCGGTGGCGCAAGCCGGCCGCATGGTGGCCGAATTGCCCTGGCTTTGGCTCGCGCCGCGCCAACGCGGCATCCAGGACTGGGTGCAGTGGCAGGGTGCCGAGCTGTTGGAGGCCGCGGTGGCGTCGGGCCGCGGCGTGCTGTTGATGACGCCGCACTTGGGCAGCTTCGAAGTGTGTGCGCAGGCCTATGCGCAGCGGTGGGGCAGCCGATCCCCCATGACGGCGCTGTACCGGCCCGCGCGCAAGGCCTGGCTGCGCGAACTGGAAGAGGAAAGCCGGGACCGGCCCGGGTTGGTGACGGCCCCGGCCAGCCTGGCGGGCGTGCGGCAGATGATTCGCGCGCTGCGCCGCGGTGAGACCGTGGGCCTGCTGCCCGATCAGGTGCCGCCGCGGGGCATGGGCGTGTGGGCGCCGTTCTTTGGCCGCCCGGCCTACACCATGACCTTGGCCACACGGATGCTGGAACAGACGGGCGCAGCGCTGCTCCTGATGTGGTGCGAACGCCGGCCTGCTGGGCGCGGATGGGTGCTGCATGTGGTGGATCCGCATACCTTGGTGCCGCAGAACCCTGCCATCAGTCCCGAGGCGATCAATACCTACATGGAGGCCCTCATCCGGCAGGCACCCGACCAATATCTGTGGGGCTACCACCGCTACAAGGAGCCTCGTGGGGGCGATGGGGCAGCTGCATGAACCGGCTCGGCGCTCGTCTGGTGTTGGCCCTTTTGTGGCTGCTGCATCTCTTGCCATTTGGGGTACTGGCGTTTCTGGGTCGCGGACTGGGCCGCGTGCTCTATCGCTTTGGCCGCGCGCGGCGCGAAGTGGCGCGGCGGAACATCGAGCGCTGTCTGCCCGATTGGTCCACCGAGCGACAGCAGGCCTTGCTGCGGGAGCACTTCGAGTTTCTGGGGCGCAGTCTTCTGGAGCGGGGGGTGCTGTGGTGGGCCTCCCCCGGTCGCCTGCGCCGCCTGATTCATGTGGAAGGCGATGTGACCTTGGCCGAGCGAACCGAGGGACGCTTCATGTGGGTGGTGCCTCATTTCCTGGGGCTGGAAGTGGCGGGCGTGGCCTCCCAACTGTTCCAGAAGCGGCACGTGACCGCGTTCTACCAACGGCAGAGCAATCCGGTTTTTGACGAAGCCATCCGCCGCGGCCGCCTGCGCTTTGGCAAGGGCACGGTGCACACGCGACACGACAACGCCTTGAAGTTGTTGCGGGACGTACGCCAGGGGGCGGGGTTTTTCAACTTGCCGGACATGGATTTCGGCCTGAAGGACGCGGACTTCATCGACTTCTTCGGCATACAGGCAGCCACGCTGTTGGCGCCGGCCCGCATGGCGCGGTCCTTGAAGATGACGGTGCAGCCCGTGGTGGCAGAGATGTTGCCCGGTGGGCAGGGGTGGCGTGTGCGCTTCCTGCCGCCGTGGACGGACTTTCCCGGCGGTGATGACGACCGCACGGCCACGCGGCGGCTCAATGCCTGGATAGAGGCCGAGATTCAGGCCTGCCCGGCGCAGTACCTGTGGGTGCACAAGCGTTTCAAGACGCGCCCCGCCGGTGAGCCCTCGTTCTACGCGTGAACATCGCCGGATAATCGGACCATGAAACTGCGCTTCACCAAGATGCAGGGCGCGGGCAACGACTTCGTGGTGCTCGACGCCACGCGCAGCCCTCTGCCGTTGGACGCGGCGCTGTGCCGCCGCCTGGGAGACCGGCGTTTCGGCGTGGGAGCCGACCAGATTCTGGTGGTGGAGCCGGCACAGTCGGCCGACGTGGATTTCCGCTACCGCATCTTCAACGGCGCCAGTGGCGAAGAGGTGGAGCACTGTGGCAATGGTGCCCGCTGCTTCGTGCGCTATGTGCGCGACCATGGCCTCATCGACCGTGACGTGGTGCGGGTGGAGACGATGAACAACCGGCTGGAGCTGCGCCTGCAGCCCGATGGCCGGGTGACGGTGGACATGAACGCGCCGATCTTTGAGCATGCACGCCTGCCTTTCGATGGCAGTGGCCTGAAGGCCCGCGCGGAGGGTGGGTTCGAACTCTGGCCCTTGGCCTTGGCCGAAGGTCGCACCGCGGAGGTGGCGGTGGTGTCCATGGGCAATCCGCATGCTGTGCAGCGGGTGGACGATGTGAATGCATTTGATGTGGCGGGAATCGGCCCTCAGGTGGAGTCCCATCCTCGCTTTGCGCGGCGCGTGAATGCTGGCTTTCTGCAGGTGATGTCGCGCCACGAAGTCATGCTGCGCGTGTATGAGCGCGATGCGGGCGAGACCCTGGCCTGTGGAACCGGTGCCTGCGCGGCTGTGGTGGCAGGCAACCGTTTGGGTTTGCTCGACGATGTGGTGGACGTGCACACGCGCGGTGGCTTGCTGACCATTGAGTGGCCCCGCAGCACACAAGGGCTGCAGGCCCACGTGCTGATGACCGGCCCTGCTGAAACCGTTTTTGAAGGAGAGATCTCACTGTGAACCACGACAAACCCAGTGACATGGGCGTGCAGGGCATCACCGAAGCCGACATCGCCAACTACCTGGCCCACACCCCCGGCTTCTTCGAGCGGCAGGCCGAACTGTTGGCCACGATCCGGCTGGCCAGCCCGCACGGGACGCGCGCCGTTTCGCTGCAGGAGCGGCAGATGGAGATGCTGCGCGAACGTATCAAGGGGCTGGAGCACAAGATCATCGAGATGATCCGCGCGGGGCAGGAGAACGTGGCCATCGCGGACCGGTTGCACCGCTGGACGCGCAGCCTGATGCTCACCTCCGATGCGCGGGCCTTGCCCGATGTGCTGGTGACGCAGGTCAAGCAACAGTTCCTGGTGCCGCAGGCGGCCGTGCGCGTGTGGGACGTGGATGCGGCCTATGCCGATCTCCCCCAGGCGCAAGGGGTCAGCGATGAGGCGCGTTCCATGGCCCAGTCCTTGAGCCTGCCCTTCTGCGGGTTGAATGCCGGCGGTGATGTGGTGAAGTGGCTGGAAGACTCGCACACCGTGGCGTCGATGGCCATGATCCCGCTGCGCCATGGCCCAGGCGATGGCTGCTTTGGACTCCTGGTGTTGGGCTCGCCCGACCCCACGCGATATGCCGCCGACATGGGCACGGATTTCCTGATGCGCATCGGTGAACTGGCTGGTGGGGCCCTATCGCGCCTATTGCCGCCTACGCCCAGCGCATGAACGTGGCGGCCGCATCACCGTCACCGGTTCCCGATGCCGCCGTGGCACGGTATCTGGAACACGTGACGGTGGCGCGGCGCTTGGCCCCGCGCAGCGTGGCCATGATCAGCGATGGCTTGAGCCGCTTGCAGGCGCGTTGTGAACAGGGTGGCATACCCCTGGCCCAGGTGCAGCCGCATCACGTGCGCACCTGGCTGGCCCGGTTGCACCAAGGCGGACTGGCTCCGCGCAGCGTGGCCATCATCTTGTCGTCCTGGCGCGGCTTCTACCGCTGGTGGGGGCGTGAAGGTGGTGTGGCTGCCAACCCGGCCGACGGGGTGAAGGCGCCCAAGGCACCTCGCCCCCTGCCCAAGGCTTTGTCCGTGGACCACGCGGTGGCGCTGGCCGAGCATCGGGCTGGTGTGTCGGACGATGCTCCCAACCCGCTGATGGCCGCGGCCTTGGCTGCGCGCGACCACGCGATCATTGAACTGCTGTACGGATGCGGCCTTCGAGTGGGTGAATTGGTGAGTTTGGATGCGGTGGCCAGTGACGAGGCGATCGGCTGGCTGGACCTGCAGGATGCAACCGCCCACGTGACCGGCAAGGGCCGCAAGCGGCGCGTGGTGCCCATGGGGGACGCCGCCGTGCGCGCCGTGCGCGAGTGGTTGGCGCACCGTGGCAGCACCGTGCCCGCCCATGAGCCCGCGCTGTTCCTGACACGGCAAGGGACGCGCCTGAGTGACAGCCAGGTCCGCACTCGGCTGCGGCAAGCGGCTTTGCAGGCGGGCCTGCCCACTTCAGTGCACCCGCACATGCTGCGCCACAGTTTTGCCAGCCACCTTTTGCAGTCCAGTGGTGACCTGCGCGCTGTGCAGGAGTTGTTGGGCCATGCGCACATCAGCACCACGCAGGTGTACACGCGGCTGGATTTCCAGCACCTCGCACAGGCATACGACGCGGCGCACCCGCGGGCCAAGCGAAAGGGATGAGTCAAGGGCCGACAATGGGCCCATGAAGATCATCAAGCTGCGTGAAGGCAAGGAGCGCTCGCTGCTGCGCCGCCATCCCTGGGTGTTTCAGGGCAGCATTGCCAAAGGGCAAGCCGACCCCGGCGAAACCGTTCGGGTGGAAGCCCACGATGGGGCCTTCCTGGCCTGGGCGTCGTTCAGCCCCACCTCGATGATCCGGGCCCGCGCCTGGACTTTCGATGAAGCCGAACGCGTCGACCACGCCTTCTTCAAGCGCCGCATTCAGGCGGCACTGGACCTGCGTGCGCGCATGCCCATTCGAAGCAACGGCGTGCGCCTGGTGCATGGGGAGGCCGATGGCCTGCCAGGCCTGATCGTGGACCGCTACGACGATGTGCTGAGTGCGCAGTTCCTCTCGGCTGGCACCGAGCGCTGGAAGCAGGCGATTGCCGACATCCTGGTGGATCGCACGGGTGTGGGCCGCCTTTTTGAACGTTCGGATTCCGGTGTGCGCACGCTGGAGGGACTGCAGCCGGTGTCGGGGTGGTTGCGGGGGGGTGATGGTTCGGTTGCCACCGCAACCGAGGTCACCATCACCGAACACGACTGGCGCCTCACCGTGGATGTGGCCGAGGGCCACAAGACGGGGTTCTACCTTGACCAGCGTGACAACCGCCTGCGTTTTTCGCATTGGGTGCGGCACTTCGGATTGAAGCGTGTGCTGAACTGCTATTGCTACACAGGGGGGTTCTCGGTGGCGGCGTTGGCGGGTGGGGCCGAGCAGGTGGTGAGCGTTGATTCTTCGGCGCCAGCCTTGGCGCGCGCCACGGCGCACGTGGCCCTTAACGGCTTCGATGCAGCGCGCCACACGGCCCTGGATGCGGATGTGAACCAGACGCTGCGCGAGGCGATCAAGCGCGGTGAGGTGTTCGACGCCATCGTGCTGGACCCGCCGAAGTTCGCGCCGACGGCCTCGCACGCCGAGCGCGCCGCGCGAGCCTACAAGGACATCAACCGACTGGCCTTCAAGCTGCTGGCCCCTGGTGGCCTGCTGTTGACCTTCTCCTGTTCAGGCGGCGTGGGGCCGGAGTTGTTCCACAAGATCGTGGCCGGCGCGGGCATGGATGCGGGTGTGGATGGCTTCATCTTTGACCGCATGGCGGCGGCTCCCGATCACCCGCAGACGATCTGCTTCCCGGAAGGGGAGTACCTCAAGGGCTTGGCGATCATCAAGCGCGCCTGAGGCCGCGTTGAAGCTGCGCTGAAGGTGCGCTCAGGCTCAGCAGCGAACCACGTGCGGGCCGTAGCCTGAGAGCTGCGCGTCGTGGGGCAGCAATTGCATCGGCTCGGTCATGGCCTGTGCCACGAGCAGGCGGTCGAACGGGTCTTGGTGGAGCGGGGGCAGTTGCTCCAGGGCGCTCGTGTGTTCGGCTTCCACTGCCAGGATGCGGTAGCCCGACTGCTGGAAGTAGGCGAGCGCCTGCTGGCTGGAGATGGGCATGTCTCCGCGCCCCAGAGCGAACTTGATGGCGATTTCCCACAGGCTGGCCACGCTGACCCACACGCGGGCCCGCGGGTTGAGGATGAGCTGGCGTGCCGATTGGGTCAGGCGCGGGCTGTCGGTGATCGCCCACAGGGCGACGTGCGTGTCCAGCAGCAGGTTCATGCGTGACCGTCCTGGAACAAACGCGCCACGGTGTCGTTGTGGGCGTCGATGCACTCGGGCACCTTGAACTGACCCTTGGCCGCGCCGATGCGCATCGGTGCAGGGGCCGCGTCCATGGCCACCAGCCGTGCAGCCGGCTTTCCATTGCGGGCGATGATGATTTCCCTCTCGCGCCCCTGCTCGATGTCGTCAACGAGGCGCGAGAGATTGGACTTGGCTTCGAACATGTTGATGGTGGCCATACCGAGGACTTTCGATCAATCCGAATATGGCTAAGTTTAGCTAGGTTTAATGAGGCTGTCTTGATCGATTGTTGGTGGCGTGGAGGGGGCGCGGGCGAGGCTTGAGGCTAGCTTGGAAGCGCCAGCCCACTCAAGCCCGCCTTGAAGGTGTGTCGCTTCACGCTGAAGTAGGCCTTGACATGGCGCACATTGGTGTCTTCTGTCAGTAAGCGCTGCGAAAAGTGCTGATAACTTGGCATATCGGGCAGTTGAATGATCAGTACGAAATCGGGGCCGGGTGACACTTGGTAACACTGCTGGACCTCGGGCTGGGCGCAGGCCAGGCTGGCGAAGGACTGCTGAGCCTCATCTCCCTGGCGCTCCAGGGACACCTCGACCACGGCCAGCATCCCTGATCCCAATGCCTGGGGGTGAATGACGGCCACCGTCCGTTCAATGATGCCCTCGGCTCGCAGTCGCTTGACTCGGCGCAACGTGGTGGCA
>JAIYCN010000183.1 GCA_027487995.1 Rubrivivax sp.
CGCGGTCACTGGCTCAAATCGTGAGCTGGATGAATCGCCAGCCCCCAACGCCCTGCTACCGCGACACCACCGCCAAGCACATCGCACGGGCGTCCCCCTCGCGGATGGAGTAGCACCGAGACCGCTCCTGCCTCGTCAGCGCCAGGCAACTGTGCCGCTGATCGTCGTTGCGGACGCTGTAGCACCTTGAAGGCTCTCCCCGTGTCTGGGCCAGACAGATATGGCGCCGGTCCGCGTCCTGAATCGAATAGCAGCGCGATGCGTCCGGCGCGGCAGTGGCAAGCCCACTGGCCAAAAGCACCCCTGCGATGCACAGCGTATTGAACAGCGGCAGCACTCTCATGAGCAATCCTCTGGTGTTGGCTGATTCATCAACGAACGGCAGGCCGCCATGGTTGACCGCCATGCTTGAACGCCCAGATTGATTACCCTGGGTTCGACATCACCGAGAACCCGGACACAGTCGGGAAACCCATCGCTGAAGGCCCAGACGCCGCCTTAGCGCATGTTTTCGGTACTCGTCTATGCTCACGACGACCATGCCGACGCCCGATTCCGCGAGTTCCCTTTCAGTCTTCCTCAACGGCTTGGCGCTCAGCCTGGGCTTGATCGTCGCCATTGGCGCCCAGAACGCCTTCGTCCTGCGACAAGGGTTGCGGCGCGAACACGTGGGAATAATCGTGCTGTTCTGCGCGCTGGCGGATGCCGCCCTCATTGCCTTGGGTGTGATGGGCATGGCCGCCGTCATCGGGGAGCGCCCTTTGCTGGCCCAAGTGTTGGCCTGGGCCGGCGCGGCGTTTCTCTTGTACTACGGCGTACGGGCCATGCGCCGCGCCTTGCAGGAACATCGCTTGGATGGCGCCCAACCAGGCCAGGGCCTCTCGCGCACCGCTGCGATGGCGCAGGCCGCTGCCTTCACCTTGCTGAACCCGCATGTGTACCTGGACACCGTCATGCTCGTGGGCAGCATCGGCGCCCAGCAGCCCGCTGCGCAGCAGGGCTGGTTCATCGCCGGTGCCAGCGCTGCGAGTGCGCTGTGGTTTTCCCTGCTGGGCTTCGGTGCGCGATGGGCGGCGCCCTGGTTTTCCAAGCCCCAGGCCTGGAAGCTGCTTGACGCCCTGATCGCAGCGACGATGTTTGTCCTTTCGGCGCTGTTGGTCCGCTTGGCTTTGGGAACCCCCTGAGGGCAACTGGGTACGCTGACGCAAGACCTGAAGGGCCCCAGGGCAGGATGACCGTCATGGAGTCGGGCGCCTCATGGCGACGCACCAGCCAATTCCTGAACCGTCAGCCACAGCCGCGCGTCGAACTCGAACGCGTGATAGTCGGGCTCCATATGGCAGCACAGCGCATAGAAGGCCTTGCCGTGCGCCGGCTCTTTCAGATGCGCCAGTTCGCGCACCACGATCATGCGCAGAAAGTCGGCCGGCGCGTCCTTGAAGAGTGAAGCGATCCGGATCTCCCGCTTGGCCTTGAGCTGGCCACCTTGAACCCGCGAGATGGCGGTGTGCGTGCCCAAGGCGTTCTTCAGGATGTGCAACTTGGGATCCCAGGTCACCTTGGCAATCGGCGGTGCCTGCTTCATGTGGCGGCTGCGCAATTCAGCAACGTAGTCATAAAGCGCACGTTCACTGCGCACCGTGTGGCGTTCAGGGTGGCGTTGCTCGACGTAGGCCGCCAGCTCGCCGGCGTCGATCAGGCCCTGCACGCGCGCCAGCAGATCCGCAGCGTAGCCCTGCAGATACTTCAAGCTCGTCGGAGTCAACTGCGGCCCCACACCAACAGCAGATTGTTGGCGGGCATCGCCACCCGCTCGCGCAGCACCAGGCCCACTCCGGCGGCCACCGCCTGAACCACTTCACGCCGGCGCAAGCCCCAGGCCGGGTTTCGCGCGCGCAGGTCGGCGTCGAAGGCCAGGTTGCCTGGTGAGGTGGGCACTTCATCCTCCAGATAAGGCCCGTAGGTGATCAGCGTCCCCAGCGGCGCCAAGTGGCGCACCGCCCCTTCGAACAAGCCCAGGCAACAGGCCCATGGGGCGATGTGGATCATGTTGGCGCAGAAGATCGCGTCGACCAACTGCGGCACTCCGGCCCAGCAACGATGCAGCACATCAATCTGCAAGGTCGCTCGAACATTCGGCCGGCCAACGCACCAGGCGCGAATCGATCCGAAGGCCGTGGTCTCCACATCGCTGGGAATCCAAGTCCAACCCGGCAAGCCAGTGCTGAAGGCCGCGGCGTGCTGCCCGGTGCCACTGGCAACCTCCAGCAACACCCCGCTTGGCGGCAACAGGCGTTGCAGTTCGGCCAGGATGGGGCCGGCATTGCGCTCTGCGGCTGGGCTGTGGTGTTGGTGTTCAGTACTCATCTGCGCTGACATTGATCAGGGTGACGCCGAATTCTGCAAGCTCCGACTGGCTCTTTTTACCGGCATGGCGCAGAGGTGCAACCGGATGATCACCATTGGCCTAAGACGCGTTCACCTGGAACGCAGGCCGTGAATTGAATTATGAAGTATCCGCATTGAAGATAGAAGATCATGCAAGCCTCAAAGTCGAGTTCACCTTCAAATTTGATGAGAATTACAAAAAATTTATCACTCACCCTGGCGTCAGGGCTAATTTTTTAGTGATTTCTCTTTGTTTTTCATTGACATCCGATTGAACACCGA
Source organism: Rubrivivax sp. (assembly GCA_027487995.1). Taxonomy (GTDB): domain Bacteria; phylum Pseudomonadota; class Gammaproteobacteria; order Burkholderiales; family Burkholderiaceae_C; genus RFTU01. The sequence goes on from JAIYCN010000183.1 coordinate 2,671, forward strand.
CCAATCATTCATTCATTTAAATCCTATCAATACCCTTCACTTGTCAAAGATTAGGGAAAACACTTAAAAAATATTTAGGCAACTCATTTCCTTTCTCAATTGGAATGTGATATTACTATGTGGTCACCTCGACAATCAACGAAAGGAAAATCATGCAGAACATCAGTCAAGCACAATCAAATAAAATTAAATCTATTATTCATCCACACAATACCTCTCCCACTCAAAAGCACTGCAGTCTTCAGGCACGACTTCAGAAGAAGATCCTGAAATTGAATGGGAAATATCAGAGTACAAATCACCATCACACAATCCAAACGATGCTCGGCTGGGCCGCCGGGTTTATTGATGGAGACGGGTGCATTTCAATCCTTAAACAGAAGAATATCAAAAAATGCGGGTCCATTGTGAATCGATACAACTTGTCGATCACAATCACACAAAATGATCTCAGCACGCTTCAGTATCTTCAGAAAATAATCAACATCAAGGGAAATATTACAAAAACTCGATTCCAAAAGGGGCACACACGACAATGCTGGGTTCTCACGTATACCGGAGAGATCGCGTATCAGGTACTCCTTCTGATTCAAGCAGGACTGTATCGAAAGCAGCAGGAATGTGCTGTTGGTCTTCATTTTCAACAGCACAAAAGGATGATGAAGAGGATGCCCAAGCGCGGCCAACACAGCAGTGCTGCCCGGCATCTTGAGCTGTGCTACCGCGTCATGAAGACTTTCAAGTAATAGGATTTGGGAGGATCACATGGTCAAACATCAAAATACTGAAGCCAATTTTTTCAATGCATACTCAGCGCGAAAAAATATCAGTCAACCGGATAAATCCCTATTGCCAAATAAAAATCCGGCCAGGCAACTGGTGGCGGAATTGAACGATATGAATCAGCAACTTTCGGGTATTTTAGAAGACAGCATTCCTACTCCGAAGTTTCAGCGAGGAACCAATATCTTCGATAGACTTGGACGAGTGCATATCAGTACGCAAGATCGCAATCGCCCACAGTCTTTCGATGAAATTGAGATATTTGTATCAATTGAATCCAGGGAATTGCATGTATTGGATGAATTCTGCCAATTATTCCAATTGGATTCAGTTAAAACTATCAAAATAATCAAAAACACCGATTCTTCCCTCCAATTGAAGCTATCGTCAAGTGAATTTAAAAAAATTTCGACCATTCTCTTGAGACATTCATCCCGCCAAACTCTTCCAACCACGCTTGCGCTGATGCTTTTGGAAGAGATCAAGCTCTATGATTCTCTTACGAAAAATTGATTCAAGGCTGATCTATAAAAGAGTCAAGTCATACATTGCATTGATGAACAAAATTTATCAATTCATTGAATTGCAATGAATTAAATAATGCGCTATAATTGAATTATTATAATTAATTATAAAGGGGCAATTATGAAAAATGAATTTTACGATCCAAACGATAACAATCTAATGACAGTGAAAGAAGTAGCTCGTCTTCTCAATGTTTCGATTCGCTTTATCTACGATCTTACGGCATCGAAAAAATTGGAACACTACAGATTCGGACGAACAATTAGATTTTCATACAACAAAGTGGAGGAATACAAAAAATGTCAATTACATACGATAAGTCACAAAAGCGATTCATCTTCCACTTCGACCGAATTATTCAGTCAAGCCGAATTAGAGTTAAGCGAAATCTTCCAGAAGAGTTCAAGAAGAAGGACGCGGAAAAGTTCGACCGGGAGGAGTCAGCTCGTCTCATAGAAGAGCACAGCCGAACGCGATCAGCCGACCCCTTGGTCAGCGCGGCGGTGTTGCTGTACTTGAAGGACAAGAAGCACCTCAAGTCCTACGAATCTGCCAAGGAGCATCTGAGCGCGGTGCACCCGATGTTTGGAGGCAAGCGCATGAGCGACCTTCCAGACATCTCAAGGGCGATCAACGATCACCCGGCCTGGAAACCTGCAACCAAAAAGAACCGTCTGGCCCTGCTGCGCGCCGCGTGTCGATGGGCCTGGAAGCGCCACCAGCTCACCGAGCATGACCCCACCCACGTGCTGATCATGCCGCAGGTCAGAAACGCGCGGACCGTCTACCTGAGCCGTTCGCAGATGGTGACCCTGGCCCAGCAGGCCAGGAAGCGCGGCATGTTCGACCTTTCACGCGTGATCAGGATCGCGTTCTACAGCGGCATGCGGCTTGGCGAGATCCTGTCCGCCAACATCAACGGCGATGGTGACTTCGAGTTGCGCGACACCAAGAACGGTGACAGCAGGATCGTCCCCGTTCACCCCCGCATACGTCGAGCGGTCCAGTGGCTGCCCATCGGCGGCTCTCGATCGGCCATCGAATCCCAATGGCGAAAGGTCAGGGCCGATGTCGGCCTGGCGCATGTGCACTTTCATGACCTGCGCCACTCGACCGCCAGCGAGATGATCAACAACGGGGTCAGCCTCAACGAGGTGGGCGCTGTCCTGGGTCACCGCGACCCCAAGAGCACGATGCGGTATGCGCACCTTCAGAAGAAGACGCTGGCCTCTGCGATCGCGCAGGTCGGCAGCAAGAAGGGCCGCTGAACTGGAGGTCTGATGGCGACGATCCATCGCGCGACCTCAGATTGCAATCACAAGGCGTGGACTGAAAGCGCAGCCAGCATGTCAGGCATCGACCGCACCAGTCATGACAAAAAGTCCCCACTTCGATTTCTGGAAGGGGCGCTTTTGTGAGTGCTTGCTTACCGGGAAACGCCCGGCTGGCGGGCAGGGGGGGATTCGAACCCCCGGTACTGGAATACCAGTACGCCGGATTTCGAATCCGGTGCATTCGACCACTCTGCCACCTGCCCGGTGTGGCGCCGCTGACTCGGGCGCCGATTGGTCGTTTTCGAACGAATTTCGGATTCTAGCTGATCAGGCACATGAGGCCGAAGAAGCCACTGAGGCCCCCAAAGCCCCTCACGCCTTCAGCATCTCCGCCCCACCCAAATAGGGCCGCAGCGCCGCCGGCACGCGAATCGACCCATCCGCCTGCTGGTGGTTCTCCAACACCGCCACCAGTGCACGCCCCACCGCCACGCCAGAACCATTGAGCGTGTGCACCAGTTCCGGCTTGCCCGCGGCATTGCGGAAGCGCGCCTGCATGCGCCGGGCCTGGAAGGCCTCGCAGTTGGAGCAGCTGCTGATCTCGCGGTAGGTGTCCTGCGCGGGCAGCCACACCTCCAGGTCGTAGGTCTTGGCGCCGCTGAAGCCCATGTCGCCTGTGCACAGCGTCACCACGCGGTAGGGCAACTCAAGCGCCTGCAGCACGGCCTCGGCGTGGCTCACCATTTCTTCCAACGCGGCATTGCTTTGGTCGGGCGCGGTGATCTGCACCATCTCCACCTTGTCGAACTGGTGCTGGCGAATCAGGCCGCGGATGTCGCGCCCGCCGCTGCCGGCTTCGCTGCGGAAGCACGGCGAATGGGCGGTGAGCTTGATGGGCAGCGCTGCAGCTTCCAGGATGTCGCCGCGCACGCTGTTGGTCAGCGAAATCTCGCTGGTGGAAATCAGGTACTGCTCCACCGCCGCTTCGTCGTTCTCGCCTTCGCTGCCGCGGTACACCCAAAACATGTCGTTGCGAAACTTGGGCAACTGCCCGGTGCCTTCCAACACTTCGCGGTTGACGATGTAGGGCGTGTAGCACTCGGTGTAGCCGTGCTTCGTGGTGTGCAAGTCCAACATGAACTGCGCCAGCGCGCGGTGCAGCCGCGCAGCCGGCCCCTTCATGAAGGTGAAGCGCGTGCCGCTCAACTTCGCACCGGTGTCGAAGTCCAGGCCCAACGGCGCACCCAGGTCCACGTGGTCCTTCACGAGGAAATCGAACGTGCGGGGGGTGCCCCAGCGGCGGGCCTCCACATTGCCTTTCTCATCCTCGCCCACCGGCACGTCGGCCTGCGGCAGGTTGGGCAACTGCATCAGCATGCCCTGCAGCTCGGTCTGAATGGCTTCGAGCTGTTCAGCAGAGGCCTTGAGCGCATCAGGTATGGCCGCCACCTGCGCCATCACGGCGGACGCGTCTTCACCCTTGGACTTCAACGCACCAATCTGCTTGCTCAACGCATTGCGCTGGGCCTGCAGGTCTTCGGTGCGGGTCTGGATGGTCTTGCGCTGGGCTTCCAGTTCCTGGAAACGCGCCACATCCAGAAAGGTTTGGGGCGAACGGCGGGCCTCCAGGCCGGCGATGACGGCGGGGAGGTCTTTGCGCAACAGGGTCAGGTCTAGCATGATGATTCAGAAACGAAATATTCGAGGTCAGCCTTCGGTCTTCGCCGCGGCCATGGACTTGTCGCCCAAGCCGCGCGGCAGCGGAAAGCGCACGGACTCTTCAACACCCGGCAGCTTGCGAACGCTGACCGCACCGAATTCGCGCAGCCGTGCCACCACGGACTGCACCAACACCTCGGGCGCGGAGGCACCGGCGGTCAGCCCCACGCGCACCTTGCCGTCGAACCACTCGGGCCGCAGGTCCTCCTCGGAATCCACCAGGTAGGCCGGCGTGTCCAAACGCTGGGCCACTTCACGCAAGCGGTTACTGTTCGACGACGTCTGGCTGCCCACCACGATCACGACGTCCACTTGGGGTGCCAACACCTTCACCGCATCCTGGCGGTTTTGCGTGGCATAGCAGATGTCCTGCTTCTTGGGTTCGCGCACCTGGGGGAAGCGCGTCTTCACCGCCTCCAGGATCTCGGCCGCGTCATCCACGCTGAGGGTGGTCTGCGTCACCACGGCCAGGCGTTCGGGGTTCTTCACCTCAACCCGCTGCACGTCTGCCACGTCTTCCACCAAATAGATGCCCTCGGTGAGTTGCCCCACCGTGCCCTCCACCTCAGGGTGACCCTTGTGGCCGATCATCAGGAATTCGTAGCCTTCCTTGTGCAGCTTGGCCACTTCCACATGCACCTTGGTGACCAGGGGGCAGGTGGCGTCGAACACCTGGAAGCCGCGCTGCGCGGCCTCGTGGCGCACGGCCTGGCTCACGCCGTGGGCACTGAAGACCAGCGTGGCCCCCGCCGGCACGTCGGCCAAATCCTCGATGAAGACCGCACCCTTGGCGCGAAGGTCTTCCACCACATAGGTGTTGTGCACGATCTCGTGGCGCACATAGATGGGGGCACCGTGAAGGGCGAGTGCGCGCTCCACGATTTCAATGGCACGATCCACCCCAGCACAGAAGCCACGCGGCTCGGCCAGCACCACTTCCTGCAGCACTTGCGACATCACAGTACCCCGATCACGTGAACCTCGAACCGAACCGCCTGCCCGGCCAAGGGATGGTTGAAATCAAACAGCAGCCAGGCGTCTGCCCCCTGGCCACCCTCCTCGCGCACCACGCCGGCATAGCTGCCCTGCCCGTCCGGCGTGGGGAACTGCACCACGTCTCCCACGCCGTAGGTGGCGTCGGCGTCGCCCAGTTCATGAAGCAACGTCAGCTTCACGCGCTGCAGCAAATCCGCGTTGCGCTCGCCAAAGGCTTCCCCCGGCGCCAGGTCAAAGCCACTCTGCGCCCCTTCGGCCAGGCCCAGCAAGCGCTGCTCCATGGCAGGCGCCAAGGCGCCGGTGCCCAGGGTGAGGGTAGCGGGCGGCCCTTCGAAGGTACTGACCAGCACGTCGCCGGAAGGGCCCAGCAGGCGGTAATGCAGGGTCAGGAACGACCCTTCGCGGATGAGGTTCACCGGGGAGTGGGGCCCGCGAAACGGGGCCGTTGGCTAGACTGACCGGATTCTAAGAGGCCCGCGTGTCCATCAAGTCACTGCCCCCTGCCCTGCGCCCGCGCGAAAAGCTGCTGCGGCTGGGTCCCCGCGCGTTGGCCGACGCTGAGCTGCTGGCCATCCTGCTGCGCACCGGCCACCGCGGCCAGGACGCGCTGGGGCTTTCGCATGCGCTCATTGAACGCGCCGGGGGCTTGGCGCCCCTGCTGCGCGAAGTCCCACAGGCCCCAGGCCTGGGTCCGGCACGCCGCGCCGAACTGGGCGCGGTGGTGGAACTGGCGCGCCGCAGCCTGGGTCAAGACCTGCAGGACAAGCCTGTCTTCGATTGCCCCGCCCGGGTGCGTGAATACCTGCAACTGGAAATAGCCGACCGCGAACAGGAGGTGTTCATGGTGATGTTCCTGGACGCGCGCCACCAGCTCATTGCCGCCGAAGAACTGTTCCGCGGCACCATCAACCAGACCAGCGTGTACCCGCGCGAGGTGGTCAAGCGTGCATTGGGCCTGAACGCCGCGGCCGTGGTGCTGGCCCACAACCACCCATCGGGCTGCGCCGAGCCGTCCAACGCCGACGCCACGCTCACGCGCGTGCTGCGAGAGGCGCTGGCGTTGGTGGACATCCGGGTGCTGGACCATTTCGTGGTCACGCGCGGCACCGTCACATCCCTGGCCGAACGGGGCTTGGCCTGAAGGGCCGCGCCATGTCACGCTGATGAGCGCTCAACCCCGCCTCTCCCTTTCTGACCTGGGCACGCTCAAACGGCAAATCGACCGCGAGCGTCGCGAAGCCGCCGAACGCCAGCAACGCGAGCGCGAAGCCCGGTTGAAGGCCGAGCGTGAACGGCACCTGTTCCGCCTGAGCGTGGGAGAAGTCACGCCCATGTCGGACGCGGGCAAGGTGCTGTTGCAACCGCCCCCGCCTGAACCCATCCCGCGCCAGCGCGAACTCGACGAACAGGCTGCCCTTGAAGAGGCCCTGTCCGATGAGATGGACGTGGAGACCCTGCTGGAAACCGATGAAGGCCTGAGCTTCCGCCGGCGCCACATCGGGCAGGACATCGTGCGGCGCCTGCGCCGTGGCCAATGGGCCATCCAGGCGCAAATCGACCTGCATGGCCTGCGGCGCGATGAAGCACGCGAAGCACTGCAGGCCTTCCTGCGCCTGTCGCGCCGGTTGGGGCACCGGTGCGTGCGGGTGATCCACGGCAAAGGGCTGGGCTCGCCCGGCAAGTCACCCGTGTTGAAGTCGCGCGTGCGGGCCTGGCTCATCCAGTCGCGCGCAGTGCTGGCCTTTGTGCAGGCCCGGGCCAGCCAGGGTGGACATGGCGCGGTGATCGTATTGCTGGCGCCGCCGGAGACCACGCCCGGCCATTCGCCCTAGCATTGCCCGAGGCCAGCAGGCTCGACCGCCGGGCTCAACCCCCCTTGTTCCGCATCCAATCCGCGGTGTTGTAGAACGACTCCAGCAGGCGCTCCACCAGGGGTTCGGGCAACTGCTGATCGCGCATGGCCTGCAGCATGCACATCATCCACTGGTCACGCTCGGCCATGCCAATGGCGTAGGGCAGATGCCGGGCACGCAACCGGGGATGACCAAAGCGCTCCACATACAAGGCCGGCCCACCCAGCCAGCCGCAGAGGAACCAGAACAGCTTGTCGCGCGACTCCGCCATATCGGGCGGGTGCAGGGCGCGGATACCCGCGTAGGCGGGCTCCAGGTCCATCAGGTCATAGAACCGGTCCACCAGCGTTCGAACGGCCGCTTCACCGCCCACCCACTCGAAGGCAGTGGCCGGTTGGGGCGTGGAAGATGAATCATCAGACATGCACGCATTAAAACGCATCCGGCGCCGGAACCGATGCCCCTGCTGAAACCGAGGGCTGCAGCCAACTGTCCACGCGAAGCGCGTGCGCACGCAAGCCTTGCGCCAATGGCGAACCCGGCGCGCACTGCAGCACCAGGCGGCGTTGGCGCACGGCCAGGCGGGCGGCCTCGTCCTGGGGCAACTCGCCCAGCATGCGCAGCTTGGGAGCGGGTTGGCCACTGCCGGCCAGATAGCGGTCCAACACCGCCTGCATCTGCTGCGCAATGGACATGCCTTCGCCCAAACGCGTGGCCTGGTTCACCAGCATCCAGGGCCGCAGGCGGCGCTGCAAGGTGGCCAACACCTTGAGGGTGGCGTAGGCATCGGTGAGCGCGGTGGGTTCCGGCGTGGCCACCACCAGCACCTCATGGGCCATGGCCACTGTTTCCAACACCACGTCGGAGATGCCCGCACCGGTGTCCAGCAACACGATGTCGAAGTGCGCCGCCACATTGGTGACGACCGCCTGCAGTCCCTGTTTCAGGGCGGGCGTCAAGCGTGAGTACTCCACCAGACCCGAGCCGGCCGGAAGCACGAAAAATCCGCCCGGTGCCGGCATCACCGCCCGATGGACGGGCAGGCCTTGATGGAGCACATCGTGGAGCGTGAACTGCGGTTGGAGGTTCAGCACCACGTCCAAGTTGGCAAGGCCCAGGTCCGCGTCCAGCACCAGCACCTTGCGCCCCTGCGCAGCCAGGGCCGCGGCCAGGTTGGCGGTGACCATGGTCTTGCCCACGCCGCCCTTGCCGCTGGTCACGGCCAGCACGCGCGCAGGGGGACGGGACTCCGGTAAAGGCTTCACCGCCGCAGTCTATCCCCCGGCCGCGGGCCCCCCGAATGCGAAATGGTGCCCAAACACGGCATTGTTTGGCGCCTGTCTCCGCCCACTGATGGTTCACACTGCGTGGGTGATGGTCGACGCTCCCAGCCCCGCCGAAGCGGCGCGCGAATTTGCATTCACCGCCGCGGATTTTTCCCGTGTGCGGGCCCTCATCCGCCAGCACGCGGGCATCCACCTGCACGACGGCAAACAGGCCATGGTCTACAGCCGGGTCTCGCGCCGCCTGCGCGCCACGGGGCACCGCACCTTCGGCGACTACCTGCAATGGCTGCAAGGCCTGGGCGGCCACCATGGTGAATGGCAGGAGTTCGTCAATTGCCTGACCACCAACCTCACCGCCTTCTTCCGGGAAGACCACCACTTCCAACTGCTCACACGGGACCTGCCCGCCCTGATGCAGGCGCGGCGCGGCAGCGGGCTGCGCATCTGGTGCAGCGCGTCCTCCACGGGGGAGGAGCCGTATTCGCTTGCAATGACGGTGTTGGAAGTGCTGGGCGCGAATGCCCCGGTGCAGATTCTGGCCAGCGACATCGACACGAAGGTCCTGGCCAAGGCCAGCAGCGGCATCTACGACATCGACTCCAAGGGCCTGAGCCCCGAGCGCCTGAAGGCGCATTTCCTGCGGGGAACCGGGCCGCAGGACGGCCTGATCCGCGTCAAGCCCCAAGTGGCCAAGCTGGTGTCCTTCCTGCCGCTGAACCTGATGGACGAACAGTGGGCCCTGGGTGAGCCCTTTGACATCGTGTTCTGCCGCAACGTGATGATCTATTTCGATCACGCCACGCAGCGCCAGGTGCTGCAGCGCATCCACAACGTGATGAACCCCGGGGGCCTGCTGTACGTGGGCCATTCGGAAAACTTCAACGACGCGCGGGACCTGTTCAGCCTGCGCGGCAAGACGGTCTACCAGCGGCGATGATGCAAACCGCAGCACATCACAGCACCGCTGGTCACGCGGCCGGCCCGGGCAGTGGCGCCAACGCGGCCCGCCTGGCCGCGCTGAAGGCCGCGCCGCGCAAGACTGGCGAGGCCTCGTTCTTCTATTACGACAGCCATTTCCACAGCGAAGCGGTGAAGGTGCTGCCGGGTGAGTACTTCGTGGCCAAGGAGGACATCCTCATCATGACCACGCTGGGCTCCTGCATCGCCGCCTGCATCTGGGACCGCGAGCGCCGCGTGGGCGGTATGAACCACTTCATGTTGCCAGAGGGCAGCGGGGACAGCGGGCGCTATGGGTCGTACGCCATGGAAGTGCTGATCAACGAAATCCTCAAGGCAGGCGGTGCGCGCCACAGCCTGGAGGCCAAGGTGTTTGGTGGTGGTGCGGTGATCAGCGGCATGAACAGCATCAACGTGGGCGAGCGCAACACCCGTTTCGTGCTGGACTATCTGCGCACCGAGCGCATCACCGTGGTGAGCAAGGACGTGATGGACATCTACCCGCGCAAGGTGTGCTTCCTGCCGGCCAGCGGCAAGGCCATGGTCAAGCGCCTGGCCAGCAGCAACACCGAGGCCCTGCTGGCCCAAGAAGCCGCAGCGGCCCATCGTGCGGTGCGTTCAGTCAGCACGGGCGGGTCGGTGGACTTGTTCTGACAGGAGAACTCCGTGCCCGGCCCCGGCCAGAAGATTTCAGTGGTGGTGGTGGACGACTCGGCCCTGGTGCGCAGCCTGCTGGCCGACATCATCAACCGGCAACCCGACATGGTGTGCGTGGGCAGCGCCGCAGACCCCTACGCCGCGCGGGAGGTGATCCGCAGCCTCAACCCAGACGTGATCACGCTGGACGTGGAGATGCCACGCATGGACGGCCTGGATTTCCTGGAAAGACTCATGCGGCTGCGGCCCATGCCGGTGGTGATGGTTTCCACCCTCACCGAGCGCGGCGCAGACGTCACGCTGCGGGCCTTGGAACTGGGCGCGGTGGACTTTGTGGCCAAACCACGCGCAGACGTCACCGACGGCCTGCAACGGCTGGCCGCCGACATCAGCGACAAGATCCGCACGGCCTCGCGCGCGCGGGTGATCAGGCAACTGCCCTTCTCCACGGCAACCGGCGCATCATCAACGTCGGCAGCGCCAGCATCGGCCCCCGCGGACGCCACTTCGGTGGCCGCGGCCAGGCCAGCCGTGCCGCCCATGCGGCGCGCTGACCCCACACCGCGCAGTTCGGGTCCCCTTCGCCAGGACCGCTGGATCTTTATTGGCGCCTCCACCGGCGGCACCGAGGCCACCCGCGAGGTGCTGGCCGAAATGCCCGAGGACTGCCCGCCCATCCTCATCACGCAGCACATGCCCGCGGGCTTCACGCAAAGCTATGCGCGCCGCCTGGACAGCCAGGTTCGCATCCGCGTGAAGGAGGCCGAGCACCAAGAACGGCTGCAGCCTGGGCACGCCTACATCGCACCCGGTGGCCTGCACCTGACCATTGGCCGCTCCGGCTCCCACGGGGTGGCGCTGTTGTCAGACGCCGATCCGGTCAACCGCCACCGTCCCTCGGTGGAGGTGCTGTTCGAATCTGCCGCGCGTGTGGTGGGTCCAAAGGCGGTGGGCATCATGCTCACCGGCATGGGCGGTGACGGTGCACAGGCCATGCGGCAAATGCGCGAGGCCGGGGCCTACAACGTGGCGCAGAGCGAGGACACCTGCGTGGTGTTCGGAATGCCGCGCGAGGCCATCCGGCACGGTGCGGTACACGAGGTGTTGCCGCTGAAGGCCATCGCCGGGCATGTGCTGGAGTTGCTGCGCCAGGCCAGTGCGCAGACGGCGAGACCCTAGTCGCCATCCTTCAGGAACATCGCCTGCACATCCGACAGGAAGTCCAGGCCGCGCGCGGTGGTGCGAATCTGCAGTCCGTCCCGCTGCAGCAGCCCCTTGGTCATGGCCTGTTGAAGTGCAGGCTCCAACACCGCAGGGCTCAGGCCCGTGCGCTCGGCAAACGTGCGCAGGCTGATCCCATCGGTCAACCGCAATCCGTTGAGCATGAACTCGAATGGCCGATCAAGCGCTTCGATTTCGTGTTCGTTGCTCATGGCCTGGCCACGCTCGGCCGCATCCATGTAGGCCCGCGGCTCTCGCCATCGCACCTGGCGAACGATGCGGTCGGGGAAGCTGATCTTGCCGTGGGCGCCGGCCCCGATGCCAAGGTAGTCACCAAAGCGCCAGTAGTTCAGGTTGTGGGTGCAGCGGTGCCCCGCCTGCGCAAAGGCTGAGACTTCATAGCGGCTCAGGCCCTGCGCAGCCGTGCGCTCCGCGATGGCGTCGAGCATTGAGAAGGCCGTGTCGTCATCCGGCAGGTTCGACGGCGTGTCCACCGCAAAGCGCGTGTTGGGCTCGATGGTCAGGTGGTAGATGGACAGGTGCGGCGGCTTGAAGGACAAGGCCGTCTCCAGGTCCACCAGCAAAGCCGGCAGCTCTTGCCCCGGCAGCGCATACATCAGGTCCAGGTTCCAGGTGGCAAAGGACGCCGCAGCCTCCTCCACCGCCGCCCTCGCCTGCGCGCCGTCATGCACACGGCCCAGTGCGCGCAGGGCTGCATCATCAAAGCTCTGCACGCCGATGGACAGCCGCGTCACGCCGGCCCGCGCATACGAAGCAAAGCGCTGGGATTCAAAGGTGCCGGGGTTGGCCTCCAGCGTGATTTCGCAACCGGGCTCCAAGCGAAGGCGGGCGCGCACATCGGCCAGCAGCGCCTCCACCTGTTCGGGATGGAAAAGGCTGGGCGTTCCACCGCCAATGAAGATGCTGTGCACCGTACGGCCCCACACCTGCGGCAACGCCGCTTCCAGGTCGCGGATCAGCGCTTGGCGGTAACGCGTCTGCGTGGCTTCATCCGGCGTGTGCCCGTCCTGTCGCCATTCATGTGAATTGAAGTCGCAGTAGGGGCACTTGCGCAGGCACCAGGGCAGGTGCACGTACAGGGACAGCGGCGGCAGGGCGAGAAGTCCTGCGCCCTTGGCGCTTGGCTCCGCGAACGGTAGGGTGGCCGAACCCGGCCCATGGCCATCAGCATTTGCAGCCGCCACCACCGGAATCGGTACCGGCTTGCCACGTGGGGTTTCGCTCATGCCTCAGCCCAGGGCCCAGCCCCAGGCCTGCGACATTTGCTGGCGCATCAAGGCCGCAGCCCGCGCGCGGTGGCTCAGGCTGTTCTTGGCCTCGTGGCCCAGCTCGGCCACGGTGGCACCGGCCTCGGTGATCCACATCACCGGGTCGTAGCCAAAACCGCCCTGCCCACGCGCTTCAGACAGGATCTCGCCTTCCCAACGGCCTTGCGCCACCAACGGCTCGGGGTCGTCTGCACTGCGCAGGGCCACCAGGGTGCACACGAAGCGCGCTTGTCGACCTGCGTTCAACGAAGCCAGCTCATTCAGCAACCGCGCGATGTTCGCGGCATCCTGTCGGCGGCGAAGGGCCTCCCGGTCCTCGCCCGCTTGCGCCGTGAGCGCACCCGCATAGGTGGATGAATGCACGCCAGGTGCTCCACCAAGCGCCTGCACCGCAAGCCCTGAATCATCAGCCAGGGCCGGCAGGCCAGTGGCCGCACAGGCCTGCCGCGCCTTGTGCAGGGCGTTCTCGATGAAGGTGCCGAAGGGCTCATCCGGTTCGGCCAGGCCCAGCCCCTGTGGGCTCAGCAACTCCAGGTGCAGCGCGCCCGGGTCGAACAGGGCCTGCAACTCGCGCAGCTTGCCGGCGTTGTGTGACGCCAGCACCAGGCGCTGCTTCATGCGGGCAGTCCCAGTGCGGCGCGTTGGCCGCGCACCAGCTCCGCAATGCCGGCTGATGCGAGGTCGAGCAGCGCATTCATTTCACCGCGGCCAAAGGCGGCGCCTTCTGCCGTGCCCTGCACTTCCACGAAGTCCCCGCGGCCCGTCATCACCACGTTCATGTCGGTGTCGCATGCCGAGTCCTCGGTGTACTCCAGGTCCAGCAAGGGCGTGCCCTGCACGATGCCCACCGACACCGCGGCCACGTGGTCCCGGATCGGTGTTTGCGTGATCAGCCCACGGGTCAGCAAAGTGCCCACGGCGTCGTGCGCGGCCACGAAGGCGCCGGTGATAGCCGCTGTTCGTGTGCCGCCATCGGCTTGCAGCACGTCGCAGTCCAGCGTGATGGTGCGCTCGCCCAGCACGGACAGGTCGAACACCGCGCGCAGGGAACGGCCGATCAGGCGTTGGATCTCCTGCGTGCGGCCGGTCTGCTTGCCGCGCGCGGCTTCGCGGTCGCTGCGGGTGTGGGTGGCCCGCGGCAGCATGCCGTATTCGGCGGTCACCCAACCCTCACCACTGCCGCGCTTGTGCGGGGGCACGCGCTCCTCCACGGATGCAGTGCACAGCACCCGCGTTTGGCCGAAGGCCACCAACACGGAGCCTTCGGCGTGGCGCGTGTAGCCGCGCTGGAAGGTGACCGCGCGAAGGGCATGCAGCGCACGGCCCTCATTGCGGATGAAGGCGGCGGTGTTGGAAGAACTGGAATTGGACATGTTGGCGTCGGCATCGTGGCCGCATCAAAGGATTGGCCGCGATTGTGCCGCGTGGCCACACGCGGACGATGCAGCGGTGCCGCGCCACCTTCTAGGCAGCCACACTCGCCTGCGCCGCTTCCAGCAGGCGGCGCTCCAGGTCGGCCACGCTTTGCGGGCGCTGCGCCATACCCAGGGAAAGGCTGGCCTGCACCGCGTGGCGCAAGGCCAAGGAGTAGCGGTCCTGCACCGCTTCAAGGCTTTCCGGCACCGTGTCCGACTGTGCGCGCCCCAGGCAGTCCTGCGGCGGATGGCCCAGCATGCAGGCATACAGGCAGGCACCCACCGCATACAGGTCCGTCCACGGCCCCTGGGACGCCGTGCCGGCCATCGCCTCCGGCGCCGAAAACCCGGGCGTGAAGGCCGGTCTTGCGCGTGCAGGGGCCGACCGAGAATGCCCTGGGTCGGCCATGGGCTGCGCGGCGTCGAAGTCGAGCAGCACCAGCGAACCCTCAAGGGTCAGCAGCACATTGGATGGCTTGATGTCCAGGTGCAGCAGGCCGGCCTCATGCACCACCCCCAGGGCATGCAGCAGGTCCAGGCCCACGCTCAGCACCGTGGCCTCGGAAAGGCACCCTCGGCGTCGTGCGGCCTGCAGCCGCGCGGCCACGATATGGGATTGCAACGTTTGCCCTTCCAGGTAGGGCGACACCAGATAGACCGTCTCGTGGGCCTGCACGCAGTCGATGACGCCGGCCACATTGGGGTGCTGCAGCACCGCCAAATTGCGCGCCGCATCCAGAAACGCATGCAGGCCTTGGCGCACGCGCTCCACCGCACCCGGCCGCACCAAGGGCTCCAATTGCCCCACGGGCCGGTGCATGAGGGAGGCAGGAAGAAACTCCTTGAGCAGCACCATCTCGCCTTGCGCGGTCTGCGCCTGGTAAACGATGCTCGAGCCCCCCGATGCCATGAAGCGCACCACGCGGTACGCGCCGACTTCGGTGCCGGCCGGCAAGGGCGCGGGCTTGGGCTTTGCCATAATGATTTTTTGTCTGCGGCGCGCGGTTTCGTAGCGCCATGCATGTGCAATGCCAGTCTATAGCATGACCGGTTACGCCAGCGTCACGCACGAGCGCGGCCTGAGCGTGGAATGCCGTTCCGTCAACGGCCGCTTCCTGGACCTGACCCTCAAGTTGCCCGAGGACCTGCGCGCCTGCGAGCCCGCCTTGCGTGACGCCGTGGCCGCCCGCATCAAGCGCGGCAAGTTGGAGCTGCGCGTGCACATCACGGGTACTGACGCCGGCAACCTGCAGGCCCCGCCCTTTGACGTCTTGCACCGCCTGTCGCAGTGGCAGTCCCGCATCCAGGAAGTGCTGCCGCAGGCAGCCCCCTTGAGCGTGGCCGAGGTATTGGCCTCCAGCCGCAGCCTGGCGCCTGCAGCCACCTCACTGGACCCCGCTGATGTGTTGAGCGCAGCCCAGGCCTGCCTGGACGGGCTTGCCCAGGCGCGCGAGCGTGAAGGCCAGCGCCTGGTGGACATCCTGCTGGAGCGCATTGGCCTCATCGAAAGCCTGGCCGCGCGCGCCCAACCGCTGGTGCCCGCCGTGGTGCAGCGCCAGCAGGCCCGGTTCCTGGAACGATGGAACGAAGCGCTGAAGTCCGCGGATGCGGCGTCGTCCGTAGGCCCGCAGGCCCTGCAGGAACGGGCCTTGGGCGAAGCCGCGGCGTTTGCCCTGCGCATCGACGTGGCCGAAGAGTTGGGGCGGCTGCAGGCGCATCTGCAGGAAATCCGCCGCCTGCTGCAGCACGGCGGCGAGCTGGGCAAGCGGTTGGATTTCCTCATCCAGGAACTGCACCGCGAGGCCAACACGCTGGGCTCCAAGTCCGCCGCACTTGAATTGACCGGTATCTCGGTGGACATGAAGGTGGCCATCGAACAGATGCGCGAGCAGGTGCAGAACATCGAATAGCCGCCCACCACCACCGGCCCCATGAACCCCACCGACACCCATCAACACCCAGGCTGCCTTTTCGTGGTGGCCGCCCCTTCCGGCGCGGGCAAGTCCAGCCAGGTCAAGGCCCTTCTGGCCGCCGACCCTCAGCTGGCCGTCTCGGTCTCCCACACCACCCGCGCGCCACGCGGCCAGGAGCAGCACGGGCGCGAGTACTGGTTCGTGGCGCCGGAAGCCTTCGATCAGATGGTGCAGGCCGACGAGTTCTTCGAATGGGCCCAGGTGCACGGCAACCGCTACGGCACGTCGCGCCGGGCGGTGCTGCAGGAACTGGAGCGCGGTCAGGACGTGGTGCTGGAGATCGATTGGCAGGGCGCGCTGAACATCAAGCGCCTGTTTCCGGACGCCGTGCTCATCTTCATCCTGCCCCCCAGTTGGGAAGAACTGGAGCGGCGGCTGGTGGGCCGCGGCGAAGACGCGCCGGACGTGATCCACAAGCGCCTGGTCAACGCCCGTCTGGAAGTCTCCAAGGCCCAGGAATTCGACTTCGTTATAATTAATGGTTGTTTTGAAGACGCCCAGCAAGAACTGCAAACCGTGGTTCAAGCCCAGCGGCTTCGTTATTCGGCCCAGCGCCGGCGGCGCCCCGAGGTGTTCAACGCCCTGGGTCTGTAGCGCAGCGCTCCTTCTCTCCCCTGGCGCATGCACCCCGCATGTGGCCAAGCACCGGAACTCCATCATGGCCCGCATCACCGTCGAAGACTGCCTGGAAAAGATCCCCAATCGCTTCCAACTGGTGCTGGCGGCCACCTACCGGGCCCGCATGCTCAGCCAGGGCCACGCGCCCAAGATCGAAAGCCGCAACAAGCCCGGCGTGACCGCTCTGCGCGAAATCGCCTCCGGCCAGGTGGGCGTGGAAATGCTGCGCAAGGTGCCCGTCTAAGGCTTCTCCCCCATCCGAGCGCCCAAACGGCGCGGCCTGTTAAATTCAGGCCATGGGTTTGCGTTCACTTGCCGCTGATTTGCTGCCTGGTGCCCTTCAAGGGGGGTTGTGGCCGGGCAAAGGTTCGACCACGGGCACGGTCCTTGGGTCAACCGCCGTCAGTGCAGACGCGTCGCAGGACGTGTCCTCCTTCGCGGGCCTGCAGGAGCGGCTGACCTACCTGCCCAAGGGCGACCTCAAGCTCGTCCGCGAAGCCTACAAATTCGCCGACGAAGCCCACCTGGGCCAGTTTCGCGCCAGCGGCGAGCCCTATATCACCCACCCCATTGCCGTGGCCGGCCTGTGCGCGGGCTGGCGTCTGGATGCGCAGGCCATCATGGCTGCCCTCATGCACGACGCCATGGAGGACTGCGGCGTCACCAAGCCTGAGCTGATCGAACGTTTTGGCGCACCCACGGCCGAACTGGTGGATGGCCTGACCAAGCTGGATAAGCTGCAGTTCAGCACCCGCGAGGAATCGCAGGCCGAGAGCTTTCGCAAGATGCTGCTGGCCATGACGCGCGACGTGCGCGTCATTTTGGTGAAGCTGGCCGACCGCCTGCACAACATGCGCACCATGCATGCCATGGCCCCGGCCAAGCGCGGGCGCATCGCGCGGGAAACGCTGGACATCTACGCGCCCATTGCCCACCGGCTGGGCCTCAACCAGGTGTACCGCGAACTGCAGGAGCACAGCTTCGCCTACCTGCACCCTTGGCGCCATGCCGCGGTCAACAAGGCGGTGCAGCGCTCGCGCGGTTGGCGGCGCGACATCGTCGAACGCGTGGAGCGCGAGGTGCACGAATCCTTCGGTGGCTCGCGCCTGAAGGTGCGCATCTGTGGGCGCGAGAAGACGGCCTACTCCATTTACCGCAAGATGCGCGAGAAGCACTCCAGCTTCGCGCAGGTCAGCGACCTCTTCGGCTTTCGGGTGGTGGTGCCGCAGATCACCGACTGCTACATGGCCCTGGGCGTGCTGCACCAGCTCTACAAGCCCGTGCCTGGCCGTTTCAAGGACTACATCGCCATCCCGAAGGCCAATGGCTACCAAAGCCTGCACACCACGTTGGTGAGCCCCTTGGGCACGGCAGTGGAATTCCAGATCCGCACAGAAGCCATGGACGCGGTGGCCGAAAGCGGCATTGCCGCGCACTGGATGTACAAGGGCAAGGAAACCGCCGGTGATGCCCAGCAACTGGGCGCCATGTGGCTCAAGTCGCTCATCGACATCCAGGACGAAACGCGCGACCCGGCCGAATTCCTGGAGCACGTCAAGATCGACCTGGCACCGGATTCGGTCTACGTGTTCACACCCAAGAGCCGCATCCTGGCCCTGCCGCGCGGGGCCACGCCGGTGGACTTTGCCTATGCCATCCACTCCGATGTGGGCGACCATTGCGTGGCCGCCAAGGTGAATGGTGAACCGGTGACCCTGAGCACCGAATTGCGCAGCGGCGACGTGGTGGAGGTGACCACCTCACCCGGCGCGCGGCCGAACCCCGCCTGGCTGAACTTCGTGCGGACCGGCCGTGCGCGGTCCAAGATCCGCCACTTCCTCAAGGCCATGGAGCAGGAGGAGGCCTACCTGATGGGCGAGCGCATGTTGGCCCAGGCCCTGCGGGCCGAGGGGCTGACGCTGCCCGAAGAATCCGAGGGCGATGCCACGGGTGCCCAAAGCATCTGGAATGCGCTCGTGCGATGGGCCGGCAGCCGCAGCCGCGCAGAACTGCTCACGGATATTGGCACTGGCCGCAAGATTGCCACCATCGTGGCCAAGCGTCTGGCGCGCCTGTTGATCGAGGCCGGGCACAGGCCCGACGCCATCACCCTGTCGATGGGCCGCTTTGCCACGAGCGCCGAGGAGCGCGGGCATGGCCTGGTGATGCTGGACGGCAGCGAAGGCGCTTCGGTCAAGTACGCCACCTGTTGCCGCCCCCTGCCCGGAGACGCAGTGGTGGGTTACCTGGGGCGCGGTGAAGGCCTGACGGTGCACACGGCCGAATGTGGCGTGGCGCGGCGGCTGGGCCAGCGCGACAGCGAACACTGGATGCCGGTGGATTGGGCCGACGACATCACCCGGCCATTCGACGCCGCGGTGGTGGCGGTGCTGCGCAACGGCAAGGGCGTGCTCGCCCAGGTGGCCCAGGCCGTGGCCCTGGCCGAGGCCGACATCACCCACATCGACATGGGCGAGAACCGGGCCGATGAGGTCACGCCGCTCAAGCTGATCTTGAGCCTGCGCGACCGTCAGCATCTTGCCGATGTGCTGCGCCGCCTGCGCCGCAGCCCGGCGGTGATCCGGGTGTCTCGCGTCAAGCCCTGACTTCACATCGAGGCTGGGGCCTCAGCGCAGAGGCTCAATCGGGTGCCGGGTAGCGCACCTCCAGCACCTCCAGCACTTCACGCCCGCCGGGCGTCTGCAGCACCACTTCGTCACCCACGCGTGCCTTCAGCAGGGCCTGCGCAATCGGTGACACCCAGCTCACCTCGCCGCGCAAGGGGTCGGTCTCGTCCACCCCCTTGATGGTCACCGTGCGCTGCTCGCCACGCGCGTTCTCCACCGTCACCGTAGCGCCGAAGAAGACCTGGTCATTGCCGTGGTGCAGGCTGGGGTCGGCCACCACCGCCACATCCAGCCGCTTGGTCAGGTAGCGGATGCGGCGGTCGATTTCACGCAGCCGCTTCTTGCCGTAGAGGTAGTCGCCGTTCTCCGACCGGTCGCCATTGGAGGCCGCCCAGTGCACCACTTCCACCACCCGCGGGCGCTCTTCGTCCAGCAGGTGCAGCAATTCGGCCCTCAGGGTCTGGTGGCCCGCGGGCGTCATGTAGTTGCGAACGCCGCCGGGCAGCGGCGCCGCGCCACCGTCGTCGTCCTCGTCGTCCGGGGCGTCACTTTCCCGGGTGAATGCCTTGCTCATCCTGGCATTATTGGCACACACCCCCGCAGCACCTAAGATGGGGGGTTACCAACCGAAAGCGTCCATGGCCGACACCGACCCGCAGCAGCCCTCGTCATCGTCCGAAAGCCGCAGCAGTCAGGCGCCTCTTCCCACCCACGCCGCCGCACCCGAGCATCTGGTGTGCATCGGAGCATCCGCCGGCGGCCTCGATGCCCTGGAACGCTTCTTCGCCGCCTGCCCATTGGACACCGGCGTGGCCTTCGTGGTGGTGCAGCATCTGTCGCCTGACCACAAGAGCATGATGAGCAACCTGCTCGCGCGCCACACCCGCATGCCGGTGATGATGGTCGAGGAGGACATGCCTATTGCGGCCAACCAGGTCTATCTCATTCCGCCGGGCGCCCTGATGCACGTGAGCCCGGGCCACCTGCACCTCACGCCCAAGAACCCCCGCAGCCTGACGCTGCCCATCGACATCTTCTTCACCTCCATGTCCAGCGTCTACGGCGATCGTGCCGTGGGCATCGTGCTCTCGGGCACCGGCAGTGACGGCACCAAGGGGGCCGAGGCCCTGCACGCCGCCGGCGGCTTCCTGATGGTGCAGGAGCCGGAATCCGCCAAGTTCGACGGCATGCCCCGCAGCGCGCTGGCCACCGGCCACGCGAAGGCCATCCTGCCGCCAGAGGACATGCCGGCACGGCTGATGGCCTACCTGCGCAATGAGCCACCGGCGCCACCACCGCCCATCTCCGACCAGGACGGGCCCGAGCCCACGCCGGAGGAAGCGCGAACCCATGTGCTGCGCCTGTTGCTGCAGCACAGCGGCATCGACTTCGAGGAATACAAGCCCGCCACCATCAACCGGCGCATCGAGCGGCGCATGCAGGTGCGGCATTGCACTTCGATGCTGAG
>JAIYCN010000164.1 GCA_027487995.1 Rubrivivax sp.
CGGCGGCCGTTGATCAGGACCAGGGTGCGGTTGCTGCCCAGGCCGCGCAGGTCGATGGAGGCCGTGCCGTTCGAACCGTTGTTCACGTTCGGGCCAATAGCCGGGTAGGCTGAGGGCAGGCCGCGGATGAGTTCTTCAACCGCTACGGGTTGGGAGATTTCAATGTCTTCGCGCCGGACCGAGGTAATGGGGCTGCTGGACTCGGCGCCCAGCGTCTTGATGCGCGAGCCCGTGACCTCCAGGCGGTCGGTTTGTTGGGCGGATGCGGGTGCGGCCGCCAGCATGGCGCCGCCCAGGGCTGCCAGTACCCCTGCGTGGACTTTGGTGAGTTTGAACATGGTGTGCGTGATTCCTTCAGATAGTGGATCCCGAGAATGCATGGCGCTGCCGGGTGTGGCCACGCTGCGCAGGTCTGAGTTTGGCCACAGTGCAGTGCATGAACGTTCGGGTTTACGCGCGAGTCGATGGTGAGAATTCACTTTAATAATTGAATGACTCGATATATATAAATAAAAACAACAATTTAAACAAATAATGTAAAGTTATTTATGGATTTTTTATGAAGTCCACCATGAGACGCGCGCACGGTTCGAGCGGGATTCGTTGTTGCAAGGCAACAGCTGCAGCGATCTGGGGGATGAGATCGACAACGCAAGCCTCCTGCAAAGTTTCAAAATGTCCCCACGGTTTCGGCGGAAATGAGGGCCGCGACTGAAGGCCGACGCGCGGCTTGAAGCCGAGGTTGAGCCTATTCGTCACTGACGTTGGAGAATCAGATGCACAAGAGAACGAAGATCGCAGCGGGCGTGCTGGTGGCCATCGGGACATTGGCCGCGCAAGGTACCTGGGCGCAGGGCAGCCAACGCGTGGAAGTCACGGGTTCATCCATCAAGCGCATTGCGGCTGAAGGTGCGCTGCCGGTGATCACGATCAACCGCGATGAAATCGACAAGTCCGGTGCGACGAGCACGCAGGAGCTGATTCAGGCACTTCCGGCCATGCAGGGATTCACCACGTCTGCGCAGTCGGTCAACGGAGGCGGCGGCGGTGTCACCACGGCCAGCCTGCGTAACCTCGGCTCTCAATACACTTTGGTACTGCTGAACGGGCGGCGTTTGGCCCCATTCAATACCGGTTCGAGCGTCAATCTGGAGCAACTTCCCCTGTCTGCGATTGAGCGGGTGGAGATCCTGGCGGATGGTGCATCGGCGATCTACGGGTCGGACGCCATCGCCGGCGTGGTGAACTTCATCACCAAGACAAATTCGCAGGACGGCGGGATTGACCTCAAGGTATCCCGTCCTCAGGCTGGCGGCGGCCAACAACGCAGCGTGAGTCTGAGCAAGGGATTTGGCGACTATGACCGCCAAGGCTTCAATGTTCTTGTGGGCGCGTCGCTGCAAAAGGACGAGGCCATCAAGGCATCCCAGCGACCCTTCTCGAAGTCAGGGGTCTTTCCCTTTTCCTACAAGGGCACCAACTATTTCTTCTACGAGACGTCGGGTAATGCGGTGCCGCCCAACATCCAGCTTTATGACGCCAACGACGACCTGCTGAAGAATTACAGCCCGGGTGCCTTTGACGGCACCAACTGCGGTCCCAACCCGGCCTCGTTCAAGTTGGGCAACACTTGCCGTTTTGACTACGCTTCCACGGTGGAAGCCCAGCCTGAGGCCGAGCGGCGAAATGCCTATGGCAGCGCCTCTTTCCGCCTTGGCAAGGACACTCGCGCCTTCGTAGAAGGCATGTTCTCGGACGTGGCCATGTACGGGCGGTTTGCCCCACCCGCGCAGCCCTTGAGCATGCCCATCGGGGGCACGCTCTACAACAAGTACGTCAAGCCCTACCTGCCGCAATTCGGCATCTCCGGATCCGAGGTGGTGGATGTGGTCTACGGCATGCGTCTGGCCGACTCGGGCCTGCGCTCCAACGATTATCTCACCCGTGGCCACCACCTGGTGGCGGGCCTTGAAAGCCAGGTGGCCGGTTTCGACGTATCGGCTTCTCTGATCCGTTCGGGCAATACGCTGGACAGCCAATACGGAGGCGGCTATGTCAGCCGCCTGAAGATGAATGAGTTGATCAGCAGCGGCAAATTCGACCCTTTCGCACAGGGAACGGAGGCGTCGCGCGCGGCCATTGCGCCGGCCATCCTGCGTGACATCGACCGGTCGAAGTCCACTCTCGACCTGGCTTCGGTTCGCGCTTCTGGCCCGGCCTTCAAGGCCCCAGGCGGTCAGGCTTACGTGGGGTTGGGGGCCGACATCAGCCGTCAACGCTATGTGTCCGATCCCGCGCCCATCACCCAAGGCCCCAACGCCTTCCAACCGAACTTCGCTGACTTCCCCGTGGGCTCCGGCAACGGGTCTTTACCCTTTGACTCGTCTCGCCAGGCCCGTGGCGCTTTCGTCGAGCTGCAGGTGCCCCTTGCGAAGACGCTTGAAGTGACCGGCGCGCTTCGCCATGACAGCTACACCGCCATCCGCAACAGCCGCAACTTCGACGCAAATCTAAACCCGGTGGCGGCGGCAACCCAGGGCGAACCTGCTTCCAAGGCCACCTACAAATTGGCGTTCCGCCTGCAGCCGACGCAGCAATTGCTGATGCGCGGTTCCGTGGGTACCGGTTTCCGCGCGCCGGCCATGGACGACATCACGCTCCCCCTGATCGACGCCGGGGTGGTCGGCAACCAGTACGGATGCCCGGTAACCGCGCCCGACCCCCTGGCTGTGGGCTGCCGCAGCATCCCCACCCAGTACAAGCAGCAAAGTGGCGGTAATCCATTCACGGGCAGCGCTGGCCTTAAGCCGGAGTTGTCCAAGCAGTGGACCCTGGGCTTCCGCGTGGAGCCCAACAACACCATCAGCGTAGGCGCCGACTGGTGGTCGGTCCAGATTCGTGACGGCATCACCTCAGTGCCGGAATCGACGGCCTTCTCCAAGTTCTCGACCTACCGCTCGCTCTTCAACGTCACCACCGAGTCGGCCACCGGCCGCCCGATCCTGACCTTCAACAGCGTGCCCTTCAACGCCGCGCTCATCAAATCCACAGGCCTGGACCTGGATCTGACGGTCAATCAGAGGCTGCCCATCGGCAGCCTTCGCACCAACGCCGTCATCACCTATCTCTTCGATTCCTACTACGACCTGGGCTTCGGTGATGGCAAGGAATCCAGCCTGGGCAAGTACGGCAGCGACGGCGCGGTGGCATTCCGCACCCTGGCCCGTGTGAGCACCACCCTGCAGACGGGCCCCATGGCCAACACCCTCATCGTGAAGTACCGACCCGGCTACAAGGATGTGAAGTACTCGGAAGACGACTCTCCAGTGCGCTTGGCCACCCCCACCGGTGGCTTTGGCTCTTTCGTGGAATTCGAGGGCTTGGACGTACCGGCCTACATGACGCTGGACTGGCAGGGCCGATACGCGCTGAACAAGTCGATGACGCTGACGGCCGGCTTGCTCAACGCCTTCAACCGGCGCCCGCCACTGACGCTCAAGCTGGACGGGGGCAACATGGTGGGCTACGACCCCCGCTACCACGACGGGCGCGGGCGCACCCTTTACCTGCAGGCCGCCTATAAGTTCTGATGTCTGAGGTCTGAGGTTCCTCGCCCGGGTTGATACCCGGGCGAGTCGTTTTAGCCTGGGTGCATCAGGCCTGTCTGCGGAAAGACGAAGTCCACTTCGTGCTGCGGGTCGGTTTCACTGCGCCCGGGCCCGTGTTCATCCGGTCGGGGCACGAAGCCCGTGCGCAGTCCGCCTAACGCAGCGGCCGCCAGATCGTCCGAGTGTGCCGCGACCATCATGACCTGGTGGGGCGGCAGATCCAGCAGTTCGCAGGCACGCTGGTACACCACGGGTTTGGGCTTGTAGTCGCCCGCAACCTCGGCGCCCAGGATGGCATCCCAATGCCAACCGTTGTGGCGTGCCAGGTCCATCATCAGGCCCACATGGCCGTTGGAGCAGGGGGCCAAGCGGTAGTGCCGATGCAGCTTCATCAAGCCCGGGCCCACGTCCGGCCAGGCATCCAGCCGGTGCCAAGCCTGGTTCAACTCAAAGCGGATTGATTCAGGTACACGCATATCGTCAACGCCGAGCTTGGCCAGCACGATGTCGAGGTTGCGCCGGTGCAGCACATCGAGCTTGCAAAAGGGCAGTCGGCCGCTGCGCACCTCCTGCATGGCGCCTTGGTACTCGCCTCGCCAAGCATCGGCGAAGGCAGCCCAATCTGTTTGGATGCCCAGGGGTTCGAGCAGGCGCTGCGACTCTCGGGCCACCGAAGTTCGCCAATCCACCAAAGTGCCGAACACGTCGAAGATGAGAGCCTTGACTCCGGAGATCATGTTGTCCTCGTTGCTGGTTCCGGTGGGGAGCAAGCCCCCGGTCGGAAGTGACGTTCGCGCGCAGGCTGGACCGCAAACCGTACGTGCCTGTGCATTGTGACGCGCGTGTACGGTTGGTTCGTTCAAGGCTGACCGGACCAACCTCGCCCAGCGAGGACAATCGGCGCCATGGGAACCCTTTACCTGGTGCGCCATGGCCAGGCTTCATTTGGCGCCAAGAACTACGATCAACTCAGTGAACTGGGTCAGCGGCAATGTCACGCTTTGGGCCAGGCGCTGCAGCAACGGGGTATCCAGCCCGCCGCGGTGCTGCGGGGCACGTTGCAGCGTCACGCGCAGTCGTGGCAGTCCCTTGCCCAGGGCCTCTCGCAGGGCTTGAAAAATCCGCCAGTTGAACCTTCTGAAGCGCTCACGCCTCAGGTCTGGCCGGGGCTGGACGAGTACGACAGCCTGGCGCTTCTGAATGCGATCGGCGGTGACCCCTTGCCGTCGCATGACACACCCGAAGGTTTCAAGGCCCACTTCAGGCGCCTTCGCCAAGCGCTTCAGGCGTGGATGGAGGGGCGCATCGCGCCCGTGGGCATGCCCAGCTACGCTGCCTTCCGCCAAGGTATCGTCGAGGTGCTGGCGCACACCCAAGCCCAGCATGCTGGGCAGCCAGTGCTGGTGGTCAGTAGCGGTGGGCCGATCTCCACTGCGGTGGCCCATGTTTTGGGCGCGCCGCCCGCCACCGCCATCGACTTGAACATGCGCCTGCGCAACAGCGCGCTCACGGAGCTGGTGTTTTCGGCCAAGCGCCTTGAATTGCTGGCTTTCAACACGCTGCCGCACCTGGAAGACCCGGTGCGTCGCGAATGGATCACCTACGCTTGAGCGCCCAGGACTCGCACACGATGGAGAAAACTCCACCCATCGTCTGGATCGAAGGGGACGATCCCTTCCCACCGGTCGAAAGTGCCATGGGCCCTGACACGGGCTTGTGTGGTCTCTTGGCCATTGGGGGTGAACTCACCATCGAACGGTTGGAGCAGGCCTACCGCAGTGGCATCTTCCCCTGGTACACCGAAGGGCAACCGGTGCTGTGGTGGGCTCCTGACCCCCGCATGGTGCTCAAGACGGCGGACTTCAAGTTGTCCCGCTCCTTGTCCAAGACGCTGCGTCGCTTCCTGGGCACGTCAGGTTGCGAGATTCGCGTCGATCATGACTTCGTCTCGGTCATCGGTGCGTGCGCACAGGTGTACCGCGACGGGCAGGTCGGCACCTGGATCACGCCGGCCATGCAGGCAGCCTATGCCGCGTGGCACCGCGCTGGGCGCGTGCACTCGTTTGAGGTCTGGATGAACGGCGAATTGGTGGGCGGCCTCTACGGGGTGAACATCGGTCGCGTCTTCTTTGGCGAATCCATGTTCAGTCGACGCACGGATGCGTCCAAGTGGGCCTTGGCCGCATTGGTGGCGGCCTGCCGGCGCCGTGGCATCGAGTGGATCGACTGCCAGCAGAACAC
>JAIYCN010000201.1 GCA_027487995.1 Rubrivivax sp.
AGGAAGCGGTCGGTGATGTAGCGGTGCGACAGTTCCGCCGCGGCCACGATGGCCGGGTCGGTGATCTCCACACCGTGGTGCACCTCGTACTTCTCCTGCAGCCCGCGCAGGATGGCGATGGTGGCTTCCACCGTCGGCTCATCCACGAGCACCTTCTGGAAGCGCCGCTCCAGGGCTGCGTCCTTCTCCACGTACTTGCGATATTCATCCAGCGTGGTGGCGCCGATGCAGTGCAGCTCGCCGCGCGCCAGCGCGGGCTTGAGCATGTTGCCGGCATCGATGGCGCCCTCGGCCTTGCCGGCGCCCACCATGGTGTGGATCTCATCGATGAACAGGATGATGCGGCCTTCGTCGGCCGCCACTTCCTTGAGCACGGCCTTCAGCCGCTCCTCGAACTCACCACGGAACTTGGCACCGGCCAGCAAGCCAGCCATGTCCAGCACCAGCACGCGCTTGTCGCGCAGCGTGTCGGGCACTTCGCCATTGACGATGCGCTGGGCCAGGCCCTCCACGATGGCGGTCTTGCCCACGCCCGGCTCGCCGATGAGCACGGGGTTGTTCTTGCTGCGCCGCTGCAGCACCTGGATCGCTCGGCGGATCTCGTCGTCGCGGCCGATCACCGGGTCGAGCTTGCCCATGCGGGCGCGCTCCGTGAGGTCCAGGGTGTACTTCTTCAGTGCCTCGCGTTGGCCTTCCGCCTCGGCAGAATCCACCTTGGCCGTGCCGCGAACCGCCTGTATGGCGGCCTCCAGCCCCTTGCGGGTGAGGCCATGCCCGCGCACCACCGCGCCAAAGTCACTCTTGGAATCGGCCAACGCCAGCAGCAGCATCTCGCTGGCGATGAACTGGTCCCCGCGCTGATTGGCATCCTTCTCTGCCTGTTGGAACAGCTGAACGAGGTCACGCCCCACCTGCACCTGCCCGCCCTGCACCTGGGGCAGTCCATCCAGTGCCGTGTCGGCCGCCGTCTTGAGCGCCGCCACATTGGCGCCTGCACGCTCCACCAGGGACCGTGGGCCGTCGGGCTGCGCCAGCAAGGCGGCCAACAGGTGAGCAGGTTCAATGTAGGGATTGTCACGGGCCAGGGCCAGGCTTTGCGCCTCCTGCAGGCCGTGTTGCAGCGTCGTGGTGAGCTTGTCCAGTCGCATCGGTCAACTCCTTTGGCTCACATTTGGAGCATACGGCGGGGAATTCAAGAGCCTGGATCGGCAGCGGAGGAACCGGCTTGTGCACAATCAGGCCATGCCCATCCATCAGGTTTCCGTGGCCTACCAGGCCGATCAGGACCGTTTGCTCCTGAGGGTGCGGACCCGCGATGACCAGTTGTTCGAGCTTTGGCTCACCCGTCGATTGACGATGAGACTTTGGCAACCCTTGCAGTCCACTGCAACGGCTTTGGCAGTGGGCAGCGTCTCGTCCAGCGCCACCGTGATGCCCGAAGCCCGAGAGATGATGACGCAAACCATGCGGGAACGCAGCAATCGGGCTGCGGATTTCCGCTCACCCTTCGAGGAAACCACACGCGAACGTCCCTTGGGTGAAGAGCCGATGCTGGTGGCCGCCATCGACATCAAGCGCCAGCCCGACCGGCAGGTGGAGGTGGTGTGGCGCGACTCGGCGCAGCGTCAACTGTCCATGAACCTCAGCCCCGACCTGCTGAACAATTTGCTCACCCTGTTGGAGAAGGCGCTGCAAAAGTCGGAGTGGGGTGTCACGCCCGAAGCACCAGCGCCTGCGGCATCGGCATCGGCGGCACCCACCACCGCCCCGCCCCGCGTGTTGAACTGAGCCCAGCGCGAACGCTCAAGCGCCCCGGGCCAGCAGTGCCCACCCCTGCAGTCCGCACCACCAACCCACGGCCGTCAGAGCCAGCGAGCCGATGAGGTGCAGGGCGGCCCATGCCGCCGCTTCCCACCAACGGCCTTGGGACAGGAACCCCACCACTTCGGCTGAAAAGGTGGAAAACGTCGTCAGACCACCCAGGAAGCCCGTGATGGCGAACAGTCGGATGGCCTGCCGCGCATCTTCACGCCAGCCCCAGACGTGGGCCTCTCCCAAGGCGGCCACCAGGACACCGATGCCCAAACCACCCAAAAGGTTGGCAGCCAGCGTTCCCCAGGGCCAACCCGGCGCCGCTGCGTTCCACCAAAGCCCGAAGGCCCAGCGCAGCAGCGCGCCCAGGCCGGCACCGGCGAACACCAGCGCAGCGGCCCACGGCGAAGCTGCCAGATTCATGCTCAAGGCGCGGCCGCGTTTCCGGCGGCAATGCCCCAGCGCGCCAGGGCCTCGTCGTCACTGACGCGGGCATCCACCCAGCGCGCGCCTTCGGGGGTGTGTTCCTTCTTCCAGAAGGGGGCCTGGGTCTTGAGGTAGTCCATCAGGAACTCGCAGGCCTTGAATGATTCGCCCCGATGCGCCGACGCCACGGCCACGAGCACAATCTGGTCGCCAGGCTCGAGCGGCCCCACGCGGTGAATCACACGCGCCGCACGAATGTCAAAGCGCCTCAGGGCTTCATCAATCATGGACTCAATGGCCGCCTCGGTCATGCCGGGGTAGTGCTCAAGCTCCATGCGCTGCACCGGACCCGATTGGCCGGCCGGTACCGCGCCGTGGCGGTCCCGAACCGTGCCCACAAAACTGGTGACTGCGCCCACCCCATGGTCGGTCTCGTACAGCGCCCTGACCTCGGCCCCAAGGTCGAAGTCGCCGGTTTGGATGCGCACGCGGGCCTGGGTCATCTCAGCCTCCCGTGACCGGTGGGAAGAAGGCCACCTCGGCACCCTCCGGCACCACCGCATCGTCAGCGGCCATCACCTGGTTCACCGCACAGCGCACCGCACGCCCGGCGCGCAGCGCTTCGGCATGGGCCGGCGTCGTACCCGCCAGGTGCTCACGCAAGGCCGACACCGTGAGCGATGACGGCAGATCGGTCAAATGCTGCTGCTCACCAAGGGTCTCACGCAGCGAAGCGAAGTAGCGGACGGTCAGGTTCATGGGCGCAGTTTTCTACGAAGAAAGCAGGTCGCCGAAGGACAGGAAGGACACCATCTGGCCACGCGCAATGGGCGCACCCGGCGGATTGTCGATCAGGCCGTCGGCCCAGATCGCTGAGGTGAGCACGCCCGAGCTTTGGTTGGCGAACAGGTCAAGCCCGCCCAGCTCATTCAAGCGGGCGCGCAGGAACTCCCGTCGACGATCGGGCTTGGGCCAATCGAAGTCGGCACGAAGCAACTGCGGCTTGAAGGGCTGGGGCGGCATGCCCTGCAGCACCCGCAGTACCGGGGCCACGGCAACCAGGAAGGTCACGAAGCTCGACACCGGATTGCCGGGCAGGCCGATGAAGAGGCTGTCACGCAGTCCCGTGGAGCGAACCGATCCGAACGCCAGGGGCTTGCCGGGCTTGATGGCCATCTGCCACAGGTCCAGGCTGCCTTCGGCCTGCACGGCCGGCTTGATGTGGTCTTCCTCACCCACCGACACGCCGCCGGAAGTGAGGATGAGGTCGTGACCTCCCGCAGCCTGGCGCAGCACGGCCTGCGTGGCGTCCAGCCGGTCGGGCACGATGCCAAGGTCCGTGACCTCGCAGGCCGCGGCCTGCAGCAGCCCGCGCAGCGTGTAGCGGTTGGAGTTGTAGATGGCTCCGGGACGCAGTTGCTCGGGCGGAACCTCGCCGGGCATCACCAGTTCATCTCCCGTGGAGAACAGCGCCACCCGCGGGCGCCGGCGCACCGTCACCGAAGCACAGCCGACCGAGGCGGCCAAGCCCAGGGCCTGCGGGCTCAGGCGCGTGCCGGCCTCCAGCACCACCGAGCCAGACTGCACGTCCTCACCGCGACGGCGAATCCACTGGCCCGACTGCGGTACTGTGTTGACGATCACCTCCCCCATGGCAGCGGCCGCTGCACCGCCCGCGGATGGCGGTGCCATGAACTCGCACTGCTCCTGCATGACGACCGCATCGGCACCCGGCGGCACCTGCGCGCCGGTGAAGATGCGTGCAGCCGTACCAGGCGTGAGCGGCTGGCCGACCTGCCCCGCAGGAATCCGCTGCGACACCGGCAGTCGCGCCCCGGCAGAGGGCACATCGGCCACCCGCATCGCGTAACCATCCATGGAGGTGTTGTCGCCGGGGGGAACGTCGATGAGCGAACGAATCGGCTCCGCGAGTACCCGGCCGAGGGCGTCAAAGAGAACCACCGTCTGCGTGTCCTCGATCACGCAGGCGCGGGCACCGGTGCTCAGACGCTCCAGGGCGTCCTCCAGACTCATCAGGGCAGGAGCGGGTTTCATCATGGGAACTGCTGCATACAAAACCGCGGATCACCCGAGGCGCGGGCCGCGGTGGCTCAGGCGTGCGCCTCGATGAAGGCCTTCACTTTCGCCACATCCACCGGCATCACCGTGAACCGCTTGGGCAGATTCTCGATGCCTTCCAAAGCCTTGGGACGCTCGGGCTCACAGCCCAGCGCCTCCACCAGCGTCTGGGCGAATTTTGCGGGCAAGGCGGTTTCCAGCACCAGCATCGGCACGCCGGACTGCATCCACTCACGCGCCACCTTCAGGCCGTCGGCCGTGTGCGTGTCGATCATCAAGCCAAACCGGCGATGGGTGTCGCGGATGGTGTCCAGTCGGTTGGCATGCGAACTCGAACCTGAAGCGAACCCATAAGTGCCGATGCGGGCGAACTCCTCGGCCGACAAGTTGAACACGCCCTGCCGCTCCACCTGATGCCCGAACAGTTCTCGGGTGCGGGCACCGTCGCGGCCCAGCAGGTCGAACACGAAGCGCTCGAAATTGCTGGCCTTGCTGATGTCCATGGAAGGACTCGACGTTTCGTGCGTCTCGGCTGTCTTGCGCACGCGGTATGTGCCTGTGCGGAAAAACTCGTCGAGCACATCGTTTTCATTGGTGGCACAAACCAGGCGCATGATGGGCAGGCCCATCATGCGGGCCACATGGCCCGCACAGATGTTGCCGAAGTTGCCCGAAGGCACGGCGAAGCTCACGCGCTCAGATTCGTCGCGCGTGGCCTGGAAGTAGCCGGCGAAGTAGTACACCACCTGCGCCAGCAGGCGCGCCCAGTTGATCGAGTTGACGGTGCCGATGTGCCAGTGGGCCTTGAAGGCCAGGTCGTTGGAGACCGCCTTGACGATGTCCTGGCAATCATCGAACACGCCCTCGATGGCGATGTTGTGGATGTTGGCGTCCTGCAGGCTGAACATCTGCGCCTGCTGGAAGGGACTCATGCGGTTGTGCGGGCTGAGCATGAAGACCTTCACGCCCTTCTTGCCGCGCATGGCGTATTCGGCCGCACTGCCCGTGTCGCCGCTGGTGGCGCCCAGGATATTGAGCACCTGCCCTCGCCGGCCGAGTTCGTATTCGAAGAGCTGGCCCAGCATCTGCATGGCCATGTCCTTGAAGGCCAGCGTCGGGCCGTTGGACAGGGCCTGCAGCATCAGGCCGTCTTCAAGCGGCTTGAGCGGCACGATCGCATCGGTGCCGAACACCTCGCGGTTGTAGGCACGGCGGCACATGCCGCGCAGGTCGTCCGCCGGAATGTCGTCGATGAACATCGACAAGATGCGGAAGGCCAGTTCGGCGTAGCCCTGCTCGCGCAGCACCGTCCTCAGCGCCGCCAGGGCGGCTGCATCCAGCTTCGGATACTGCTCGGGCAGGTACAGCCCACCGTCGGGCGCCAGGCCCTCGAGCAGGATTTCGGAAAAACGCTTGCGGTCCGGGTGACCGCGGGTGCTCAGGTAGCGCATCAGGCCAGTTCTTCCTTGCGCAGCTTCACGATGGGCGCCAACACGCTGGGCAGGGCCTGCATCTTGGCCAGGGCACCGTTCATGCGGCCTTCCGTGGTGTTGTGGGTCAGGATGATGAGATCGGTCTGGTGTTCGCCCTCGGCCGATTCACGCTGCAACACCGCGTCAATCGAGATGTCGTTGGTTGCCAAAAGACTCGTGATCTGCGCCAGCACGCCGGCCTGATCGGCCACCACCAGGCGCAGGTAGAAGGACGTCACCACCTGGTCCATCGGCAGCACCGGCGTGTCGACCAGCTCACCCGGCTGGAAGGCCAGATAAGGAACCCGGTGCCCGTGGTCCGCGGTGTGCAGGCGGGTGATGTCGACCAGGTCGGCGATCACGGCCGATGCCGTGGGCTCCGAGCCCGCGCCCTTGCCGTAATAGAGCGTGGTCCCCACCGCGTCGCCCTGCACCACGACCGCGTTCATCGCACCTTCCACGTTGGCGATCAGCCGCTTGGCCGGCACTAGCGTGGGATGCACGCGCAATTCGATGCCCTGCGCATCATCGCGGCGCCGCGTGATGCCTAACAGCTTGATGCGGTAGCCCAGTTGTTCGGCGTAGCGGATGTCGGTGGCCTGCAGCTTGGTGATGCCCTCCACGTGGGCCTTTTCGAACTGCACCGGCACGCCGAAGGCCAGCGAGGCCAGTAGCGTGGCCTTGTGTGCGGCATCCACCCCTTCGATGTCGAAGGTGGGGTCGGCCTCGGCATAGCCCAGACGCTGCGCTTCCTTGAGCACCACGTCGAAGTCCAAGCCCTTGTCGCGCATCTCCGACAGGATGAAGTTCGTGGTGCCGTTGATGATGCCGGCAATCCACTGGATGCGATTGGCCGTCAGGCCCTCGCGCAGGCTCTTGATGATGGGGATGCCGCCGGCCACTGCAGCTTCGAACGCCACCGTGACGCCACGGGCCTGCGCAGCGGTGAAGATTTCCGAGCCGTGCACGGCCAGCAGGGCCTTGTTGGCCGTGACCACGTGCTTGCCTGCGGCAATGGCTTCCAGCACCAGCGTGCGGGCAATGCCGTAGCCGCCAATCAGCTCCACCACGATGTCGATGTCCGGCCGGGCAATGGCCGCCCGCGCATCGGCCACCACGTCGGCACGGCCCTGCACCACCTCGTGGGCACGGGCAGTGTCCAGGTCGGCCACGACGGCAATCTCGATGCCACGGCCCGCGCGCCGGCGGATTTCCTCCTGGTTGCGCGCCAGCACCTCGAAGGTGCCACGGCCCACGGTGCCGATGCCCAGCAGGGCCACTTTGATCGGTTTCATCTTCAGACTTTCGGCCGGCGCATCCGGCTCACGGGGAACAACAGGTCAGTCGGTAAGGGAGGCTTGCGACGGCACGAACGGCCGCTCAACGCCCATGCCGGCGGCGGTACTGGTCCAGGAAGCGCGCAATGCGACCCACCGCTTCGGTGAGGTCATCCGCGTTGGGCAGGAACACCAGGCGGAAATGGTCGGGCTGCGGCCAGTTGAATCCGGTTCCCTGCACGATCAGCACCTTCTCTTCGGCCAACAGCTCATAGGCGAACTGCTGGTCGTCGGCAATCGGGTACATCTTCGGGTCCAGACGCGGGAACATGTACAGCGCCGCCTTCGGCTTGACGCAGCTCACGCCGGGAATGTCGGTGAGCAGCTTGTGCGCCAGGTCGCGCTGCCGGCACAGGCGCCCACCCGGGGCCACCAGGTCCTTGATGCTCTGGTATCCGCCCAGCGCCGTTTGGATGGCCAACTGCCCCGGCGTGTTGGAGCACAGGCGCATCGAGGCCAGCATGTTCAGGCCCTCGATGTAGTCACGGGCGCGCGTCTTGTTGCCGGAGACGATCATCCAGCCCGCGCGGTAGCCGCAGCTGCGGTAGTTCTTGCTCAGGCCGTTGAAGGTGAGGAACAGAACATCGTCGGCCAGCGAGGCGATGCTGGTGTGGGTGTGGCCGTCGTACAGCGTCTTGTCGTAGATCTCGTCGGCGAACACGATCAGCTGGTGCTGCCGGGCCACCTCCACCAACTGCTGCAGCACCTCGGTGGGGTACAGCGCACCCGTGGGGTTGTTCGGGTTGATGATGACGATGCCCTTGGTGCGGGGCGTGATCTTGCGCTTGATGTCCTCGATGTCGGGCATCCAGTCGCTTTGCTCGTCGCACAGGTAGTGCACCGGGTTGCCGCCAGACAGTGACACCGCGGCCGTCCAGAGTGGGTAGTCGGGTGCAGGCACCAGGATTTCGTCACCGTTGTCCAGCAGGCCATTGAGCGCCATCACGATCAGCTCGGAGGCGCCGTTGCCCAGGTAGACGTCGTCCACCGTGACGCCCGCAATGCCCTTTTCCTGCGTGTAGTGCACCACCGACTTGCGCGGCGCAAACAGCCCCTTGCTGTCGGTGTAGCCCGCGGCGTTGGCCAGGTTGCGGATCATGTCCTGCACGATCTCGTCAGGTGGCTCCAGCCCGAACACGGCCAAGTTGCCGATGTTGAGCTTGATGATCTTTTGTCCCTCTTCCTCCATCTGCCGGGCCTTGTCCAGCACCGGGCCGCGGATGTCGTAGCAGACGTTGGCCAGCTTGCTGGATTTGGCAATCGGGTTCACTTGACGGACTCGGACTTAGGGAAAACTAGAATTTGACCACATGAAGATGCAACCGGACCGCCTCGAAGGGGCCAACCTCATCAGCCGACAGGAGCCAGGCCGCCTGTGGGTTCACCAGACCGCCTTCCAGGGCAGCCAATTGGTGCCACACCGGGGTGAGGTGGAAGCCTGGCCCGTGGCTCGGTTCGAAGACCTCAGCGAAGCGAACTTCGCTCAGGTCCTGGCGATGAAGCCCGAATTGGTGATCATGGGAACGGGCGCCCGTCTGAGATTCCCGGCACCCGCCCTGTGGCGGGCCTTGATTTCGGCAGGCGTGGGCTTCGAGGCCATGGACACGGCCGCAGCCTGCCGCACCTTCAATGTGCTGGCCAGCGAGGGCCGCGCGGTGTTGGCGGCCCTTCTCATGGACACCTGATGCTCCCCAGGGCACTCGGCCGGATAGGCCGGACGCGCAGGACCAGTGAACCCGCAAAGGCCCCAGTCTGCAGTCCACTATAATTACGGGTTGACTTCAACGCCCCAAGCCAGAACCATGACGCCAGCCTTGAACAAACCCCTGCCGGACATCGATGCGCTTGCCACGGGTGGAGTGAAGTTCACGCCGTCGGCCTTCTCCGGCAAGGCCATCGTGTTGTACTTCTACCCCAAGGACAACACCCCGGGCTGCACCACCGAAGCCATGCAGTTTCGCGACAAGCACGCCGATTTCAAGAAGGCCGGCGCCGTCGTCTTCGGCGTCTCGCGGGACAACATGGCCTCGCACGACAAGTTCAAGCAAAACCTCGAACTGCCATTCGAGCTGATAGCCGACACCGAAGAGAAGCTCTGCCACATGTTCGGCGTGGTCAAGAACAAGATCATGTACGGCAAGAAGGTCAAGGGCATCGAGCGCAGTACCTTCCTCATCGACGCCCAGGGGGTGTTGGTGCAGGAATGGCGCGGCATCAAGGTGGCCGGCCATGTCGACGAGGTGCTCCAAGCCGTCAAGGCGCTGAAGAAGGCCGCCTGAGGACTTTCCCTGCTGTGGCGCGCGGGCGCCGCAGGCCATGCCCACTGTGCCTTATAGTGGGGCGCATGCGAGGCAACACCTGCCCCCATTCCTCCCCGAGCAACACCCTCGAAGGCCGCGGTTCCCCCGCGGCCTTTTCGTTTTGACTGTCCATGCCACTCCCCAAGCCACCCGTCAGCAAAGCCACGCTCCTGTCTCTCGCGGACTACCCCAAAGTGAGCATCCGCAAGAGCGTCGACCCCCTGCCAGCGAAACCATCCAAACCGGCCATGCCGTCTGAACCTGTGGTGGCCAAGGGCCAGGTGGAGCCCGTCGTGTCGCATGCGCCTTCAGTGGTCCCGGTCTCGTCCAAGGCTGTATCCAAGCCTGCATCCAAGTCGACCCCCAAGCCCGTTGCCGCACCGGCCGGCAAGAAATCCAAGGGCAGCGGGCAGTCCCGGTCATCCCAGACCGCCCCTTCCGCCGTGGCCACCAAACTCTTCGTGCTCGACACGAACGTGCTGATGCACGACCCCATGTCGATCTTCCGGTTCGAGGAACACGACGTGTTCCTGCCGATGATCACACTGGAGGAGCTCGACGGCCACAAGAAGGGCATGAGCGAGGTGTCGCGCAACGTGCGCCAGGTCAGCCGCGAACTGGATGCCCTGGCCGCCGACGGCCTGCCAGACCCCGAAAAAGGCATTCCGCTTGCCAAGACCGGCCACCGCGAGGCCAGCGGACGCCTGTTCTTCCAGACCACCTTCATGGACACCCGCCTGCCCGAGGGGCTGCCCCAGGGCAAGGCGGACAACCAGATCCTGGGTGTGGTGCAGGCGCTTCGCGGACAGGTCACCGACCGTGAAGTGGTGCTGGTGTCAAAAGACATCAACATGCGCATCAAGGCCCGCGCCCTGGGCCTGCCGGCAGAGGACTATTTCAACGACAAGACGCTGGAAGATGGTGACCTGCTCTACACCGGCGTGCTTGCCCTTCCCACCGATTTCTGGGAGCACCACGGCAAGAAGATGGAGAGCTGGCAGCAAGGTGGCAGCACCTTCTACCGCATCTCCGGTCCACTGGTGCCCTCGCTGCTGATCAACCAGTTCGTGTACCTGGAGGCACCCGGCGCCGCGCCGCTGTACGCCCGCGTCACCGAGATCACCGGCAAGACCGCGGTGCTGCGCACGCTGCGCGAATTCACGCATCAGAAGAACGCCGTGTGGGGCGTCACCGCACGCAACCGCGAGCAGAACTTCGCGTTGAACCTGCTGATGGACCCGGACTGCGACTTCATCACGCTCACCGGCACGGCCGGTACCGGCAAAACATTGATGACGTTGGCCGCCGGCCTGGCGCAGGTGCTGGATGACCGGCGCTACACCGAGATCATCGTCACCCGCGTCACGGTCCCTGTGGGTGAGGACATCGGCTTCCTGCCGGGCACGGAAGAAGAAAAGATGGGCCCCTGGATGGGCGCACTGGATGACAACCTGGAAGTGCTGGCGCGCAGCGACGGCGCAGCCGGCGAATGGGGCCGTGCGGCCACGAACGACCTGGTGCGCAGCAAGATCAAGATCAAGAGCCTGAACTTCATGCGCGGGCGCACCTTCCTCAACAAGTTCGTCATCATCGACGAGGCGCAGACCCTCACGCCCAAGCAGATGAAGACGCTCATCACGCGGGCAGGCCCCGGAACCAAGATCGTCTGCCTGGGCAACCTGGCGCAGATCGACACGCCCTACCTCACCGAGGGCTCATCAGGCCTCACCTATGCGGTGGACCGCTTCAAGGGCTGGCCGCATTCGGGCCACGTGACCTTGGCGCGCGGCGAGCGCTCGCGTCTGGCGGACTACGCTTCCGAGGTGCTTTAAGGCCACGGGACGCCCCTCGCAACGCCGCGCAGCGGTCATATGAAAACGGGGTCTCGCGGACCCCGTTTCCCATTCGGTGGACGCCGAACCTATTTCGCCGCCACCAGGTCCTTGACCTGCTGCAGAGCAGACGGATCTTCGATGGTCGTGAGGTCGCCCGGGTCGCGCCCCTCGCAAACGGCCTGGATGGCCCGGCGCAGCAGCTTGCCGCTTCGCGTCTTGGGCAGAAGGGTCACGAAACGCACACGGGCCGGGCGCGCCACGGCACCCAACTGGTCGTCCACCACCTTCATGATCTCGCCCTCAAGCTTCAGGGCCGAGGCCGCATCGGCCGCCTTTGAGGGATCTTTCAACACGGCAAATGCCATGGCCACCTGACCCTTGAGCTGGTCGGCCACGCCCACCACCGCCACTTCAGCCACATTCGGGTGGCTTGAGATGCTCTCCTCGATTTCGCGGGTGCCCAGCCGGTGGCCGGCCACGTTGATCACGTCGTCGGTACGGCCCAGGATGAAGAAGTAGCCGTCCTCGTCGCGGATGCCCCAGTCGAAGGTGCTGTACACCTGCCGGCCCGCGATGCTGCTCCAGTAGGTCTTGACGAAGCGCTCGTCGTCGCGCCACACCGTCTGCATGAAG
>JAIYCN010000283.1 GCA_027487995.1 Rubrivivax sp.
GTGCGGGAATTCATGGGTGCAGACGAAGCGCTGGGCCGTGGCAAGGGCCTGGTGCTGCGCTCCATCGGTGAGTCGCCGCAGTCCGCGCATGCGCTGGGCTACCCCGTGAGGCTTATTCGGCTCGGGGCAGTGGTGGCGGGCGGCGCTCTGTGCGGAGTCGCGGGCGCCTTCCTGTCGGTGGTGTACGCGCCCATGTGGGTGGAGGGCTTGGTGGCCGGGCGTGGCTGGATCGCGCTGGCGCTCACCACCTTTGCCACCTGGCGACCGGCCCGCGTGCTGCTGGGGGCTTATCTGTTCGGTGGCGTGACGATGCTCCAGTTCCATTTGCAAGCGCAGGGCGTGCAGATCGCCAGCCAGTTGCTCGCCATGCTGCCCTACATCAGCACCATCTTGGTGCTGGTGTTGATTTCCCGCAACGCCACGTGGTTGCGGGTCAACATGCCCGCCTCCCTGGGTCGTCCTTTCCACCCGGGACACTGAAATCTGGTTCCATAATCTTCGGTTGTCGTTCTCCTCCACCTCCCCAACCCACCTGAACGGAGTTCACCCATGACCCTGCGTTCCAAGCGCACCCTGATTCAACTGGCCGCCTTGTCCCTGGTCACCACCACCCTGGCGCTCACCGGTTGCGGCAAGAAGGAAGAAGCCAAACCCGCGGCTGCACCGGCGCCCGCTGCCAAGCCCGAGCCCATCAAGGCCGCCTGGATCTACGTGGGTCCCGTGGGTGACGCAGGCTGGTCCTTCGCGCACGACCTGGGCCGCAAGGCGGTGGAAGCCAAGTTCGGCGACGAGGTGAAGACCTCGTTCGTGGAGAAGGTGCCCGAGGGCGCGGACGCCGAGCGCGTGATTCGCGACCTGGCCCAGCAAGGCAACAAGATCATCTTCGCCACGTCCTTCGGCTACATGGACGCCATGCTCAAGGTCGCCGGTGAATTCCCGGATGTGAAGTTCGAGCACGCCACGGGCTACAAGACGGCGCCCAACATGCGCATCTACGACGCCAGCTTCTACCAGGACACCTACATGGCTGGCGTGATCGCCGGCACCATGACCAAGTCCAACACCCTGGGCTTCGTGGGCTCCTTCCCCATCCCCGAGGTGCTGCGCAACATCAACGCCTTCACCCTGGGCGCGCAGAGCGTCAACCCCAAGATCAAGACCAAGGTCGTGTGGGTCAACACCTGGTTCGACCCGCCCAAGGAAAGCGAAGCCGCGCAAAGCCTGATCAACCAGGGCGCGGACGTGCTGCTGCAGAACACCGACTCCACCGCCGTGCTGCAGACGGCCGAGAAGAACGGCAAGTACGCCTTCGGTTGGGACAGCGACATGAGCACCTTCGGTCCCAAGGCCCACCTGGCCTCGGCCATCGTGAACTGGGGCCCCTACTACATCAAGGCCATTGAGGAACTCAAGGCCGGCACCTGGAAGACCGAGCGCACGGTGTGGGGCGTCAAGGAAGGCCTGAACGACCTCATCAAGATCAACGATGTGGTGCCTGAAGAAGCCAAGAAGAAGGTCGACGCGATCAAGGCCGGTCTGAAGGATGGTTCTTTTGAGGTCTTCACGGGCCCGATCATGGACAACGCCGGCAAGGAGCGTCTGGCCAAGGACACGAAGGCCGATCAGGCTTGGCGCGACAAGATCGACTTCTACGTCAAGGGCGTGGAAGGCAAGATCCCCAGCGGCAAGTGATGCCCAAGCCACGGGGCTGCGGCTCCGTGTGATTCCACGCCGCCCGCCAATGCACTGACGGGCGGCGTTTTCATTTGAAAGGTCCGGTCTTGATCGAGCAGACCTGGTGGTGGCCGGTGGCCGCCGTGGATGAATGGCCGCAGCAGGATGCTCAGCCCCACGCTGTGCATCTGCTGGGTCAACGCTTGGTGTTGTGGCGCAGCGAATCGGGGCAGCCCAGCCTGTTCACCGACCGCTGCCCGCACCGCGGCGCGCGCCTTTCGCTGGGGCGTGTTCGCGGCGAAACCCTGCAGTGCCCCTACCATGGTTGGCGCTTCGGCACGCAGGGGCAGTGCGTGTCCATCCCGGCACAGCCCGGCTTCAGCCCACCGGCATCCAGCGCCGCATGCCGCCACGGTCTGCGCGCCGCGCATGGTCTGTGGTGGGCGGGCATGGGAGACCCGCAGCATGACCTTCCCGTGCTGGACCACCTGCCATCCCGGCGGCTCATCTACGGGCCCTTCGATGTGGCCACCAGTGCGCCGCGTGCGGTCGAGAACTTTCTGGACACGGCCCACTTCGCCTACGTGCACGAAGGCTGGTTGGGCGACGAGGCCCACCCCGAGGTGCCGCCCAACGAGGTTCAGCACACGGCTGATGGCCGCCCCTTGATCGAGCGGTACCGGGCCTGGCAGCCGCGCGCT
The DNA here is from genome assembly GCA_027487995.1 of Rubrivivax sp. Classification (GTDB taxonomy): domain Bacteria; phylum Pseudomonadota; class Gammaproteobacteria; order Burkholderiales; family Burkholderiaceae_C; genus RFTU01. Next base: position 2,376 of record JAIYCN010000283.1, read on the forward strand.
TCGGCCGCCGCGCAAGGCGGTGCGTGGGTGGAGTACCGCTACGAGGTGCTGACCCCTTTCTCTGCGCTGCTGACCAAGCAGGATCAGGGCGGTGGGCCGCAGGACAGTTACGTCATCTGGGCCTGCCCGCAGACCGAGGGCAGTTGCCGCCTTTGGTTTGCGCAGTACACCACGGACGAAACCACGCCCGCGCATGAGCTGCGCGACTTCCAGCTCGCCATCTTCGCCCAGGACCAGCCCATCCTGGAGTCCCAGGAGCCCAAGGCGCTGCCGATCTCGGGCGGCGAGGCCATGTCCGCAGCCGACCGGCTGAGCGCAGCCTACCGCCGCTATCTCAAGGCCTGCGGCATCCAATTCGGCGTCTGCTGAGGCCGCCCCGAGTCACTCACACACCAGCACCACACAAGGCCCTCCATGAGCACGCCGTCCATCGACTTCAACCGCATCAGCCCCGATAACCTGCTGAAGGTCGTGCACACCGCGCCAAAGGCCGAACTGCACATCCACATCGAAGGCTCGCTTGAGCCCGAACTGATCTTCGAACTGGCCGCCCGCAACGGGTTGCCCCTGGCCTATCCCAGCGTGCAGGCCCTGCGCGCTGCCTACGCCTTCACCAACCTGCAGAGCTTCCTGGACGTGTACTACGCCGGGGCCAGTGTGCTGCTGAAGGAGCAGGATTTCCACGACATGGCCTGGGCCTACCTCAGCCGCGCGGCCGGTGAAGGCGTGGTCTGCGCTGAGCTCTTCTTCGACCCCCAGACCCACACCGACCGCGGTGTCGCCATGGGCGTGGTCATCAACGGGCTGAAGAGTGCCTGCGACCGCGCGCAGCGCGAATTCGGCCTGCGCGCCGACCTCATCCTGTGTTTCCTGCGCCACCTGAGCGAAGAGGCCGCGCTTCAAACCCTGCAGGACGCCTTGCCCTACCGAGACCACATCATCGGCGTGGGCCTGGATTCGTCCGAGCGCGGTCACCCGCCCGAAAAGTTTGCGCGGGTGTTCGCACGCGCCGGTGAGTTGGGCCTGCACCGCGTGGCGCACGCGGGCGAGGAGGGTCCTGCGGCCTACATCAGCACCGCCCTGGACGTGTTGAAGGTGGAGCGCATCGACCATGGCGTGCGCTGCACCGAAGACCCGGCTCTGGTGGAGCGTCTGGCCCGCCAAGCCGTGCCTTTGACGGTGTGCCCCTTGTCCAACATCAAGCTGTGCGTCTTTCCCGACATGGCCGCGCACAACCTGCCGGGCCTTTTGGAAGCGGGCCTGATGGTGACGGTCAACAGCGACGACCCCGCCTACTTCGGTGGCTACCTCAACGAAAACTTCAGCGCCTTGCTGCAGGCCCATCCCAGCCTCACGGCGCGTCACGCTTGGCAGTTGCTGCGCAACAGCCTGCAGGCCAGCTTCGCGCCGCAAGCGCAACGGGACCAGTGGTCCACACAATTGGATACCCATTTCGCGGTGGCTGCCGCGTTGTTCGCTGACCCGGGTTTTCCCTA
>JAIYCN010000257.1 GCA_027487995.1 Rubrivivax sp.
AACCGCCTGGCCCGGCACCCTCAGCCGCGATCCGCATGGTCGATTGATCTACACCGACGAACATGGCGTGGCCCATGTGGCCGTTCAGACGGTGCGGGCGTTTCCCATCGAGGCGCCGCTTGAAGGCCTGTCGATCGTGGGACCCGATGGGCATGAACTGGTGTGGGTGGACCGCTGGGACGAACTGCCTTCACCGACGCGCGAGATGATCGCCGAAGAGTTGGCCCAGCGCGAATTCATGCCGACCATCGAGCGGCTGGTGGCGGTGTCGACCTTCTCCACACCCAGCACCTGGACGGTGGACACGGACCGCGGCCGAACGGATTTCATCCTCAAGGGTGAAGAAGACATTCGGCGGCTGCGCGATGGCGGTTTGCTGATCACGGACAACCACGGGCTGGTATTCCGGGTGCGGGACATGAAGTCGATGGACCGCGGGTCGCGGCGTCTGCTGGACCGGTTCCTGTAGCGATCACACCCGCGCGGCTGCCGCGCCGGAAGAACGAAGCGCCCTTGAGCCCCAGGCGCCAGGCCATGAGGATCAGCGCCTCGATTTCCCGTGGTGTGGTGCTTTCGGGCACCGATACGGTCTTGCTGATGCCCCCATCCACATGCGGCGCCAGGGCAGCGACCATGCGCAGTTGGGCCTCGGGCGTGATGTCGTCCAGCCACACCCATCCTTCAGGCGCCGCGCCACCCACGCCCTTCAGTTCGCTCCACAGCCGCCATGCAAGCGGCTGCACGACGGATGTGCAGGGACGACCCTGAGGGTCCCGCCAGGACCGCTCCCACTGGGGCGCCACCATCGGTTCAATGCCGGTGCTCACCCCATCGGCGAAGGCCATGCTGATGCTGGCCGCGGGCGCTATGGCCAGGAGGTGCGAATGGCGCAGGCCATGCTGCGAAATCCCATGGCGAAGATCCGCCGGCAGACGCGACGCGAATCGCGTGGGACGCAGCACGCTGGATGCTTGGAAGGTGGGGTAGGCCCCGCGTTCACGCGCCAAGCGGACGGAGGCCCGGTATGCGGTGTGGGCGATGAAGCGCATCAGTTGCGCAGCCTGCTGGCAGGACTGCGGTGAGTCGTAGCGCAGGTTGAGCATGGCCAATGCATCGCCCAGGCCAGTCATTCCCAACCCAATTCGGCGGTGACGCTGCATCTCGCGCGCTTGCTCCACCAGCGGCCACTGGGTGATCTCCAGCGCGTTGTCCAGGAGCCGCACGCCCACGTGCACCAAGGCCGCCAGCGCGCCCCAGGCCACATGCGCATCCGCTCCAAAGGGCTGCTGCACCACGCGCGTGACGTCGATGGAAGCCAGGGCACAGGCTCCGAAGGGCGGCAGGGGCTGTTCGCCGCAGGGGTTGGTGGCGGTGAGATGTTCCCCATCGCCAAGGTTGTCGTCGGCCTGTAGGCGGGTGGTGAACAGCACGCTGGGCTCGCCGCCGGCCCACATCGCAAGGGCCAGGTCCTGCAGCCGTTGAAGGGCTGCGGGTTGCGCTTCTTCGACAGCCCGCATGAACAGGTCATCCAACGCAACCGCGCGAACCAGGTGCGGGTGCGCATGGGGGCTGGCGTGGATGAAGGCGGCAATCTCCGGGTGACGCACCGACAACACCGCCATCTGCGCGGCGCGTCGGCCACCGTGGGCCGGGTTCGATTCCATGGTCTGCGCCAGGGCCTCGCACCGGTCGAGTTCATGCATCACACCGGTGGGCAGGTCCGAGAAGTCGATACCCACGCCACCGCCAGCTTCCAGCGTTCGGCGCAACCGATGGGCGAGTTCCTGCTGCGGCTGCGCGGGCAGCACGAAGCAGTTCATCAGGGTGTGGTGGACGCCCTTGGCGTCATGGCCATCTACACCAGCGCCCGCCATGATGCGGCCACCAGGCAACAGGCCGCGGTTCAGGGCTTGTTCAAAGCGTCTCGCCCAGGCCGCACGGGCAACCCAAGGCTCCACTTGGGCCAATGCCAAGGCCACCCGGCGGCGCGTGTCCTGCGGGGTGAATTCGCCCGGCTCGGCGTACTTTTCCTGGAGCCAGCGCAGGGACAGCGGCTGCAGTGGCGCGCGCCGCATTACACCTTGGCCACGCGACGCCGGGCTTGTTCCAACAACACCAGCCCCAAGGTCACGAAGGCACCCAGCAACAGGCCCATACTGAGGCCGCGCGAAGCCTCAGGCAGGGCCCACCACGCCAGCACCAACAAGCCGCACAAGCCCAGTGCCAACAGCATCAGACCCAGGCACAGCAAGGCCAAGGCCTCGAACAGGCGCTGGCGTTCGCGCGCCAGAACCTGTTCGCAGGCGCTCTTCCACTGGTCCACGCGCTCCAGTCCCAGGGCCACGGCCAAGCGCCAGGCCTCCAACAGCAGTTCCCGAAGCAGGGACCACACGGGACAGGCTTAGCGGCGGTTGTTCATCAGGAAACCGGCCAGCAGACCGATGCCGCTGGCCACACCCACGGCGGCCCAGGGGTTGCGTTGCACGAATTCGTTGGTGCTGCGGCCCGCGTTCACCACGCCGTTGGTGGCCTGCTGCTGCAGCTCGCTCACCTGATGACGCAGTTGCTGAAGGCGGTCCTGGGTGCGGTCACGCCAATGCACCGCGCCGTTGCCGATCTGCTCACCGCTGGATTTCAGCAGCTCCTCGGCGTCGCGCACCACGACCCGAAGGTCCTGCATCAGTTTGTCGCGTTGAATGTCCATGGGCTGGTTCATGCACTTCTCCTGGTGGGGTTGGGGGAAGTGAGAGCCTATGGCGCGACGGGTGCTCCCATGAAGAGCGAAATCAAGTCTGCATCAGCCCCGCCCGACAAAGGGCATGTTGGTGGCCATCACGGTCATGTTCAGCACATTGGCCGCCAAGGGCAGGTTGGCCATGTACACCACGGCCTGCGCCACATGGGACACGTCCATCACCGGTTCCACCTTCACACTGCCATCGGCCTGGGCCACACCTTGGGTGAAGGCCGTGGTCATGTCGGTGGCGGCGTTGCCGATGTCAATCTGGCCCACCGCAATGTTGTACTTGCGGCCATCCAGGCTGGCGCTCTTGGTCAAGCCCGTGACGGCATGCTTGGTGGCGGTGTAGGCCGCCGAATTCGGCCGCGGCGCGTGAGCGGATATGGAGCCGTTGTTGATGATGCGTCCGCCCTGTGGCTGCTGCGCCTTCATCACACGAAACGCGTGCTGCGTGCACAGGAAGACGCCGCTGAGGTTGGTGTCCACCACCTGCTTCCAGGCCGCGAAGTCGATGTCTTCCAACAGGTCCTTGGGCGCGAAGAGCCCGGCATTGTTGAACAGCAGGTCGAGTCGACCAAAGCGCTGCACGGTGGCCTCGAACAAGGCTGCCACCGATGCTTCATTCGTCACGTCGGCCGTCACCACCAGGGCTCGGTCGGCAATAGGGCCGTGGGCCTGTGCGGCAGGTGCGGCGCGGGCCAGCGCGGCTTGCAGAGCGCTGGCGTCCCGCCCGCTGTACACCACGCGCCAGCCATCAGCCAGCAGGGCTGCGGCGCTGGCCGCGCCAATGCCGCGTGCGGCGCCCGTGATCAGCGCGACCTTGTTGTGTGGATCCGTCATGTGGCACCTGCCAGGAGAAAAATGGGGTCAGTGTCATTTAATTTGCGAACTCCCCGTGTTCGCAAATTAAATGACACTGACCCCATTTTTCCCTAAGCAGACTCCACCTTCACCGCGCAGTACTTCACCTCGGCAATCTTGGCGACGGGGTCCAGCGCCGAATTGGTGAGCAGGTTGGCGGCGGCCTCGTGGTACGCGAAGGGGATGAAGACGGTGTTGTCGGGTGTGGCCTCGTCGGCGCGGGCCACCAGTTCGATGGCGCCACGGCGAGAGGCCACCTTCAGGCGCTGCCCGGGCGCCACTCCCAACCGCGCCAGGGTCAACGGGTGCAGGCAGGCCGTGGGCTGGGGTTCCAACGCATCCAGCACTGAGGCATGGCGGGTCATGGAACCTGTGTGCCAATGCTCCAACTGCCGTCCGGTGATGAGCACCATGGGGTACTGGGCGTCGGGCCGCTCGGCCGCGAAGGTCAGTGCGGATGGCACCAAGCGGGCGCGCCCGCTGGCCGTGGGGAAGCGGTCGATGAACACCACCGGATGCCCCGGGTCCGCTTCATCGGCACAGGGGTAGGTCACGGCGCCTTCGCGCTGCAGACGTGTCCAGGTGATGCCTGCAATCGAGGGCATGCAGGCGCGCATTTCGTCATGCACCGCCCCCATGCCCGCCTCACCGCCCAGCGGGTCGATGCCGTAGCGCCAGGGCAGGCCCATGCGCTGCGCCAACTGCTCCAGGATCCAGGCATCCGCACGGGCGCCGCGCTGGGGGTCGGCACCTTCATTGCCCGGCGGCTTCACCGCGGGCCGGCCCAACTGCATCAGGCGGTCGGTGTTGGTCACCGTGCCGGTCTTCTCCGGCCAGGCCGTGGCCGGCAGCACCACGTCCGCCAAGGCGGCGGTTTCGGTGAGGAAGATGTCCTGCACCACCAGGTGGTCGAGGGAGGCCAGCGCATGGCGTGCGTGGTCCACATCGGGGTCGCTCATCGCCGGGTTCTCGCCTTCCACGAACATGCCCCGAACGGTGCCGGCATGGATGGCCTTCATCACCTCCACCACCGTCAGGCCGGGCTCATCGGGCAGGCTGCCCGCAGGCAAGTCCCAGGCGTGCTCAAAGCGGGCCCGGACATCCGGGTCGGTGACGCGCTGGTAGTCCGGCAGCACCATGGGGATCAGGCCTGCGTCGCTGGCGCCCTGAACATTGTTCTGCCCGCGCAAGGGATGCAGGCCGGTGCCAGGGCGGCCGATCTGGCCGGTGATCATGGCCAGGGCAATCAGGGCGCGGGCGTTGTCCGTGCCATGCACATGCTGGCTCACACCCATGCCCCACAGGATCATGCTGGCGCGGCTCGTGGCAAAGGCGCGCGCCACTTCGCGCAAGGTGCCCGCCTCAATGCCGCACACGGGCGCCATGGCCTCCGGGCTGAAGTCGCCCAAGTGCCGGCGCAAGGCTTCAAAGTCCTCGGTGCGTTCACGAATGAAGGCCTCGTCCACCAGGCCCTCTTCCACGATGGTGTGCAGCAGGGCATTGAGCAGGGCCACATCGGTGTCGGCCTTGAAGGGCAGCGTGCGCCAGGCGTGGCGCTGCATTTCCGTGCGGCGCGGGTCGGCCAGTATGAGGCGGGTGCCGCGGGCCACCGCGTTCTTGATGAAGCTGGCGGCCACCGGGTGATTGACCGTGGGATTGGCCCCGATGAGCAGCACCACGTCGGCCTGCGCCACGTCGCGCACCGGGTTGCTCACCGCGCCGGACCCGATGCCCTCGAGCAAGGCCGCGACGCTGGAGGCGTGGCACAGACGGGTGCAATGGTCGACGTTGTGGCTGCCGAAACCCGTTCGCACGAGTTTCTGGAACAGGTAAGCCTCTTCGTTGCTGCCCTTGGCTGAACCGAAGCCCGCCAGGGCCTTGGGTCCATGGACGTCGCGGATGCGGCGCAGCCCCTTGGCGGCCACGTCCAACGCTTCGTCCCAGGTGGCTTCACGGAACAGTTCCGACCAGTGGGCAGGCTTGATGTGCCGAGGATTCTTGGGTGCGTCAGACCGCCGGATCAGGGGCGTGCGCAGCCGGTCAGGGTGGTGGATGTAGTCGAAGCCGAAACGGCCCTTCACGCACAGGCGTGCGGCATTGGCCGGGCCGCTGCGACCTTCGACGCGCACGATGCGTTCGGCTGGTGCGGTGGATGCGTCGCGCTTGCCTGCATCGGCTGCGGGAAACGAAGCGGCCACGTGATAGGTGAGCTGGCACCCCACACCGCAATACGGGCACACGGAGTCCACCGTGCGCAGTGGGGGCTTGGAAGCGCTTCCATTGGCCGGAGAGAGCGCCCCCGTGGGGCACGCCTGTACGCATTCGCCGCAGCCCACGCAGGTGGACTCGCCCATGGGGTCGCGTTGGTCGAACACGATTTGCGCATGGCCGCCGCGGAAGGCCAGGCCGATGACATCGTTGCCCTGCTCGTCGCGGCAGGCCCGCAGGCAGCGGGTGCATTGGATGCAGGCCGAGAGGTTCACCGCCATGGCGGGATGCGACCGATCGGTGTCCATCGGTGCGCGGGGCGTGAAGCGGCTTTCGTTCACGCCCAGTGCGGTGCACCACTGGTCCAGTTCACTGTCATGCTTGAGCGGTGGCTCGTCCTGCGGCGTCGACGGCACATCGGCCCGCAGCAACTCCAGCACCAGGCGCTGCGCACGCTGCACTCGCGGGGTTTCCGTGTGGACGACCATGCCGGCCTGCACCGCACGGCAGCAAGAGGCACTGAGCGTGCGTTCGCCCTGCACCTCCACCACGCAGGCGCGGCAGTTGCCTTCGGGGCGCAAGCCCGCTTCGCCATGGTCTGGTGCATGGCACAGATGCGGGATCGTCTTGCCCTGGGCGCGGGCCACTTGCCACACCGTTTGTCCTTCAAGCGCAGTGACGGCCTGTCCGTCCAGGGTCAGGTTCACGGTCTTGAGGTCGCGCGGGGCGTTCATGGGGTGCTCCGGTCAGCGGCCATACCGCTCGGCTCAGCAGCGGCAACACCCACTTCGTGCGGAAAGAAGCGCCGCACGCTGTCCATCGGGTTCGGCGCGGCCTGGCCCAGACCGCAGATGGAGGCTTCGCGCATCACGAAGGACAGATCGTCCATCAGGGCCTCATTCCACGTGGGTTGCGCCATCAGCCCCACGGCCTGCGTGGTGCCTTCGCGGCAGGGCGTGCATTGCCCGCAGCTTTCGTGTTCGAAGAAGCGCATCAGGTTCAGCGCCGCGTCGCGTGCGCGGTCGTTCTGGCTGAGCACCACCACCGCCATCGAACCGACGAAGCAGCCGTGGCTGGCCAAGGTCTCCTGCCCGGCGGGCGCACCGCCATCGAAGTCCAAGGGCAGATGCGCCAAGCGGGCCGGGAGGATGCCGCCACTGGCCCCACCGGGCAGGTAGGCGTAAAGCTCGTGACCCGGCAGCATGCCGCCCGCATATTCGTCGATGAGTTCGCGCGCGCTGATGCCCGCTGGCGCCAAATGCACGCCGGGCTTGCACACGCGGCCCGACACCGAAAAGCGCCGCAAGCCGCTGCGCCCGCGGCGGCCATGGCCAGCGAACCAGGCTCCGCCCTTCGCCACGATGTCGCGGATCCAGTGCAGAGTCTCGAAGTTGTGGGCCAGCGTGGGCCGGCCGAAGACGCCCACCTGAGCCACATAGGGCGGCCGCAGACGGGGCATGCCGCGCTTGCCTTCCACCGACTCGATCAGCGCCGATTCTTCACCGCAGATATAGGCCCCCGCCCCACGGCGCAGTTCAATCACGGGCATGGCCTCGCGCGGAATCGGGGGGTCGGCCATCAGCGCGGCCAGTTCCCTCTCCAGCATCACGCGCGCGGCGTGGTATTCGTCGCGCAGGTAGATCCACACGCGCGCCACACCCACCACATGGGCCGCCACGAGCAGGCCTTCGAGCATTCGGTGCGGGTCGGTCCTCAGGAGTTCACCGTCCTTGAAGGTGCCCACCTCGCCCTCGTCGATGTTGACCACCATGTGGCGCGGGGCCGGCTGAGCGCGCACCAGATCCCACTTGCGGCCGGAAGGAAACCCCGCGCCGCCCAGGCCACGCAGGCCCGAGGCTTGAAGCTCGTCCATCACCGATTGCGCACTGCGCGCACCGCGGTGCAGGTCCTGCAGGAGTTGATAGCCGCCTTCGCGAAGGTACTGGGCATAGCCCACCGAGTCGGGCAAGGCCTGCGGTTGGATGTCCTTCGCCGTCAATGCGGACTGCACCTTTTCCACCGTGGCATGCCCCAACTCATGCTGGCCCACGCACACCGCCGGCGCCTGGTGGCAACGGCCAATGCAGGGTGCCTCGATCACAGCCGTGTCGTGGGCGCAAGCCGATTCCAAGCCGGCCCGCAACTCGTGGGCACCAGCCATGGCACAGGACACGTTGGTGCACACCCTCACGGTCACCGCAGGGGCGGTTTCCTCTTCCTGCAGCAAACGGAAGTGGTGATAGAAGCTCGCCACCTCGAACACCTCAGCCTGACTGATGCGCAGCCGCTCGGCCAGGGCCGCCAGATGCGTTGGACGCAGCCCCTGCTCGGCATCCTGCAGGCGGTGCAGGTGCTCGATGAGCAGATCACGGCGCGGCTCCAACCCGGCGCAGCACGCGGCCACGCGCTCCCGCGCCACGGGGGGAATGCTGCGCCCCTTGGGCGTGGCCCGCGGGCGGATGATGGAGATGGGCTGAGGTGTCACGATCTGCATTTTTGTGCATTCACCAACTACTGTAAAGCACTTTTATGCATTATCGTGCACATTCCCGGTGCTAGGAGCGCACCACCCCGGGCACCGGCCGCGCCGCTGCCTCCCATTCGTCCTCAAACCAGGTATCGCCTTCCAACAGGGCCCTGAGCATGGGCAAGGCGTCCAACCCCCACAACAGGCGCCCACGACACTCGAAGGTGGGCACCCCGAAGATGCCCTTGGCCAGCGCCTCATCGGTGAGCGCGCGCAAGCGCTCGCGGATTTCGTTCGTCTGCAGGTCCGCCATGTTCGCCACACCCATGGCGGAACACAACGCGCCCACGCGGTCAGGCGCCACCGGGTCCCCGCCGTCATGCCACACATGGCGGAACACCTGCTCCACCTGGTGCCGGTTGGGCAAGCCCGAAGGGCCCGACACCGCCAGCAGCAGGCGCAACAGGGGCAAAGGGTTGAAGGGATGCTGGGCCGGCATGTCGATGCGAATGCCCAGGCTGCGGCCCAGCCACGCCACCTGCCGGAAGGTCCACTGCCGCTTGGGCTCGATTTCAGCGGGGCCCTTGTGGCTGTGGTGCTTGAGCAGGGCACCGAACAGCACGGGCTTGTAGTCCACCACCACCGAATGCCCGGCCAACGCCTGCGGCAGGTGCTCAAAGGCCAGATGGGCGTAGGGGGAGATGGGGTCGAACCAGAAGGTGATGGGGGTCATGGTTCGGCCACTCCGTCATGCCACCTGAATGTGGCCGCCACTCGGGTCTTCATCTGCACGACGGGGTCCCAGGAAGCGTCCCCCCATGGCGCGACGCCGTTCAGGCAGCAACGCCCACACCTGGCGCTTGGACGCATCGTCCAGACCCGCCCAGGACGCAATTTCGGGCAGCGTGCGCGCGCAGCCCAGGCACCAACCGGTGCTTGGGTCCATGCGGCATACGCTGGTGCAGGGGCTGGCCACGCCGACCGCTGCGCGCGGGTTTGTGTTCATACCCGCTCCCGCTTGCTGAGCAAGGCACGGCCGGTGCGCGAAGTCACCGGGCGGCCCAAGGCCGCGGAGATGCCCGCCGCAGCATCCACCAGCAGATCGATGTCGATGCCGGTTTCGATGCCCAGGCCGTTGAGCATGAACACCACATCCTCGGTCGCCACATTGCCCGTGGCGCCCTTGGCATAAGGGCAGCCACCCAGGCCGCCCACACTGCCGTCAAAGGTGGCCACACCGATCTCAAGGCTGGCATAGATGTTGGCCAGGGCCTGCCCATAGGTGTCGTGGAAATGACCGCTGACTTCCTTCAGGGGAAAGTGGCGCAGCACGCGTTCGAAGGCCGCCTGCGTCTTGCGCGGCGTGCCGACGCCGATGGTGTCGCCCACATAGCAGTGGTCCACCCCAATCTGCTGGAGCAGGCCCGCCACGCGGTCGACTTCGTCCGCGCTCACATCACCCTGGTAGGGGCAACCCAGCGCGCAGGAGATGGCGCCGCGCACCTTGATGCCCGCCGCCTTGGCCCCGGCCACCACCGGCGCGAAGCGCTCAATGCTCTCCTCGATGCTGCAGTTCAGGTTGCGCTGACTGAAGGCCTCGGTGGCCGCGGCAAACACCACGACCTCGTCGGGCCGTGTGGGCAGGGCAGCATCAAGCCCCTTGGTGTTGGGCACCAGCACGCCATAGCGCACGCCGGGTTTGCGCTGGATGCCGGCCATCACCTCGGTGTTGTCGGCCATCTGCGGCACCCACTTGGGGCTGACGAAACTCGTGACTTCAATCTCGCGCAGGCCCGCGGCTTGCAAGCGGTGCACCAGCTCGATCTTGTGCGCCGCGGCCACCGGTTGCTTTTCGTTCTGCAGACCGTCACGCGGGCCCACATCCACCAGGGTGACGCGGCTGGGCAGGGAACTCATGACCACCACTCCTTGAATTCAGATTGGATTGTCTCGCAGCGCTTCATTCAATACCCCCGCTGCGGATCGACCCAGCCGCCGATGCGGTGCCAGGGCACGCCCGTGGCCACCTGCGCAATCTTGTCCACGATCTGCACCACAGACGTGGACTCCAGTGTGCGCGCCGAGGTGTGCGGTGTGACGCGGATCCGCGGGTGGGCCCAGAAGGGGTGATCGGCGGGCAGCGGTTCCTGGCGGAACACATCGAGGGTGGCGCCCGCAAGATGCCCTTCGTCGATGAGGTCGATCAGGTCCTGGTCCACCACATGGGCGCCCCGCGCCACGTTGACCACGTAGCCACCCGGCCGCAGGCGGCTGAGGTTTCGGCGGTTGAGGATGTCCCGCGTGGTTGGCGTGAGCGGCAGCAGACACACCAGTCCGCGGCTGGCGGCCAGGAAGCCATCCAGCGCATCAGGCCCGACATGGCAGTGCACGCCGGGTGGCGGGTCCACGGGCGGCGTGCGGGTCCACGCGTGCACGGTGTACTCAAAGCCGAGCAGGGCCTGCGCCACACGGCGGCCCAGCACGCCCAGCCCCATCACGCCCACTGGATAGGTTGAACGATCTGGCGCAGGTGGCTGTTGCCACCGGTGTTCACGCTGCTGGGTTTCCATCTGCCCGAAGGCACGGAAATTCTGGGTGAGCGCGTGGCACACGTACTCGGCCATCTGCACGGCCATGCCCGCGTCCTCCAAGCGCACGATGGGCAGGTTTGCAGGCAAGCGAAGACGCATCAGGGCGTCCACCCCAGCGGCCACATTGAAGACGCCTTTGAGCTGGGGCTGTTCGTCGATGAACTGCTGCGGTGGTGCCCAGACCAAGGCCACATCGGCTTCGGGCGGCGCACCGGGCTCCCACACACTGAAGGTGAGGTCCGGGATGCGGCGGCGAAGCTCGGTCTCCCAGGGCCCCGGGTCATCGCCCGCGCAGCAGAAGGTGATGTGCATGGTCACGCGGTCGCCAAACGCACCAGCTCCGCACCTTCGCTGACCTGGTCGCCGGGGGCGTACAGAAGTTCCTCGATCACGCCGTCGCGCGGCGCCACCAGGGTGTGCTCCATCTTCATGGCTTCCATCACCGCCACCGCCTGCCCGGCCTTCACCGCTTGCCCGGCCCGCGCCAGGAAGGCGGTGACCTTACCGGGCATGGGGGCCTTCAGGCCACTGCCGTGCGCATCGGCCTGACCGGCCTGCGCCATCGGGTCCACACGGTGGAACACCCGCGTGCCAGCGGGCGTGAACACCGCCCGTTCTTCATCATGCAGGAAGACAGTGGCGGCGTGGCGGGCGCCGCCGAATGTGAAGTCCACGTGGGCCGCCCATCCCGCACCCTGGCTGAGAGGCTCCACGGAGCGCACTTCACCGAGAAGGCGCTGCGGCTCTTCGGCCTGCTGCGGCGTCCGCATCTGCAGGGTCAGGCCGCTGGACGATTGCGTCACCACGGCTTCGAACGCATCGTCACCCTCGGTGAAGGCCATGGGCCGCGAGGCCGCACCGTGCAGGCGCCAGCCGTCCCGCTGCGACCAGGGGTCGACCGTGATGGCCGAACGTTCGAGCGCCTGCTCGGCCAAGGCCACGGCCGCCACCGCCGCTTCGCGCAGCAACGCCGAAGGCGCAAAGAGAAAGTCGCGCTCACGTTCGATCAGGGCCGTGTCCAAATCGGCCTGCGCGAAGGCGCGGCACTGCACGGCACGGCGCAGAAAGGCCACGTTGGTGTGCAGCCCGGCAATCTGCGTGGCGGCCAACGCCGCCTCCAGGCGCGCCAGCGCCTGCGCACGGTCTTCGCCCCACACGATCAACTTGGCGATCATGGAGTCGTAATGCGGGCTGATGGCGTCGCCCTCGCCCACGCCGGAATCGACGCGGGGAAGGCGCTCTGAACGCTCAAAGCGCACATGTTCCGGCCAGCGCAAGCCCTGCAGCGCGCCGGTGGCCGGCAGGAAGCCGCCATCGGGGTTCTCCGCGCAGATGCGGGCCTCGATGGCATGCCCACGTCGTGCCAGTTGAGCCTGCTGCAAAGGCAGCGGCTCGCCCGCGGCCACGCGCAGCTGCCACTCCACCAGGTCCAGCCCGGTAATGGCCTCGGTCACCGGGTGCTCCACCTGCAGCCGCGTGTTCATCTCCATGAAGAAGAAGCGCAGGTCGCCGTCGGCGGTGGGTTCGGCGATGAACTCCACCGTGCCCGCACCCAGATAGCCCACGGCCTGCGCGGCGGCCACGGCAGCCGCACCCATTTCGGCGCGGCGCACCTCGGAAAGCCCCGGTGCCGGCGCTTCTTCCAGCACCTTCTGGTGGCGGCGCTGCACAGAACAATCGCGTTCAAACAGATACACGCAGTGGCCGTGGGTGTCGGCGAACACCTGGATTTCGATGTGGCGCGGACGCGTGACGTAGCGCTCCACCAGCACATGGTCGTCACCGAAGCTGGCCTTGGCCTCGCGTTGGCATGAAGCCAAGGCCGCTGCAAAGTCTTCGCTGCGGTCCACCCGGCGCATGCCCTTGCCGCCGCCGCCCGCACTGGCCTTGATCAGCACGGGGTAGCCCATCGCATCGGCCTGGCCTTGGAGGTAAGCCGGGTCGTTGTTGCTGCCGTGGTAGCCGGGCACCAGGGGCACGCCGGCCTTTTCCATCAACGCCTTGGCCGCGGCCTTGCTGCCCATGGCGGCAATGGCCGAACCAGGCGGGCCGATGAAGACCAAACCCGCACGGGCACAGGCTTCTGCGAATTCTTCGTTTTCTGAAAGGAAACCGTAGCCGGGGTGAATGGCCTGGGCACCGGTGGCCAAGGCTGCATAGATGATGCGCTGCCACTGCAGATAGCTCTCGGCCGGCGCGTTGCCGCCCACATGCACCGCCTCGTCGCAGGCGCGCACATGCGCCGCCCGTGCATCGGCATCGGAAAACACCGCCACCGTCTTCACGCCCAAGCGGCGTGCGGTGGCGGCCACCCGGCAGGCGATCTCGCCGCGGTTGGCAATGAGGATCTTAGTGAACATGCCGAACTCCGGTGCCGATGGAAACTGCGATCAGGCGTCTTTCGAACACGCCAGTTCCTCTTCGGTGCTGCAACGCATGCCCAGCCGCTGCAGCAGGGCGCGGTCGCGCTCGGCCTGCGGGTTGCCGGTGGTGAGCAGCTTGTCGCCGTAGAACATGGAGTTCGCACCGGCCAGGAAGCACAGGGATTGCAGGGATTCCGGCATTTCCTCGCGGCCGGCCGACAGGCGGACCATGGCGCGCGGCATCGTGATGCGGGCCACGGCAATCGTGCGCACAAATTCAAAGGGGTCCAGGGCCTCTGTGCCGGCCAGGGGCGTGCCTTCCACCTGCACCAGGTTGTTGATGGGCACCGACTCCGGATAGGGGTCCAGGTTGGCCAACTGCACGATGAGACCAGCGCGCTGGCGACGTGTTTCGCCCATGCCCACGATGCCGCCGCTGCACACCTTCATGCCGGCATCTCGCACGCGGTCCAGCGTGTCCAGGCGGTCCTGGTAGGTGCGGGTGGTGATGATCTGGCCGTAGAACTCGGGCGCGGTGTCCAAGTTGTGGTTGTAGTAGTCCAGGCCCGAGTCACGCAACTGCTGCGCCTGCCCGTCGGCCAGCATGCCGGCCGTCAGGCACGTTTCCAGCCCCAGCGCCTTCACGCCACTGATCATCTCGCCGATCTGCTCGATATGCCGCTCCTTGGGCGAACGCCAGGCTGCGCCCATGCAAAAGCGCGTGGCGCCGCTGGCCTTGGCCGCGCGCGCGGCTTCCAGCACTTCGTCCAGGGGCAGCAGCTTCTCGGCCTTCAGGCCGGTGTCAAAGTGCGCCGACTGCGGGCAGTACTTGCAGTCCTCCTCGCAGCCGCCGGTCTTGATGGACAACAGCGTGGAGAGCTGAACCGCGTTCGCATCGAAGTGCTCACGGTGCACGGTTTGCGCACGGAACAGCAGGTCGTTGAAGGGGAGCTCAAACAGCGCGGCCACCGCGTCCACCGTCCAGGCCTGGGTGTTGCGCCGCATGGCGTCCGTGGTGGGCGTCAGCGTCTGGATCTGGTTGATGGGAATCGTGGTGCGGGCGGGGGCAAGCGTGTTCATGGCAATCGATGTGGCGTTTGATGTAGGCCTGGTGCGTTCAGGGGAAAACGGGCTGCAGATGCGCGGCCACCTGGGCCGCTCCCGGAGTGGCCAAGTGCGGCACCACCCCCCAGCACGGAGCATTCAAGCCTTCCTGCAAGGCCTGCAGATTGTCCTCGACATGGGGCATTTGAGGGTCGATTCGGTTGCCCACCCAGCCCAACAGGGTGAGCCCGCGTTGGCGCACGGCCTCCGCGGTGAGCAGGGCGTGGTTGATGCAGCCCAGGCGCAGGCCCACCACCAACAGCACCGGCAGGCCCAGGTCCACCGCGAAATCCGCGGTGTCCCAGCCTGGCAGCAGGGGCACGCGAAAGCCGCCCACCCCTTCGACCAGCACGCAGTCGGCCTTGGCCTGCAGGCGGGCAACGGACTGCAGCAGGGCTTCACGGTTCAGCGGTCGGTTTTCCAGGCGCGCCGCAATGTGGGGCGCACAGGGCGTGTCCAACTGGCATGGGCCGACATCGGATTCGCTCAGGCCC